>NZ_JAKGBG010000103.1:0-1099 GCF_021532595.1 Pseudoalteromonas sp. OFAV1 | reverse complement strand
TATACCCATTCAACTTGAAGATGCAGGTTTGAGTAGCTGAAAATTATCCGTAATTCTGGATACCAGCGAACCTGCAACTTTTGGTAGGGTCACATCGAAAAATTCTTTGATTGCGGAGATAAATTCTCTCTTGGATGAGAAGTAAACATTGTTCCGAGCATGCTCATTCATCACTTTCCAGAGCCGCTCTATCGGATTTAGGTTCGGACTGTATGGCGGTAAGTAGTGAAGCTCGATATTAAGCACTTTTGCTGCATCTTTCACCAATTTAGTTCGATGATAGGCTGCACCATCTAAGATAAGGTGTACTTTCTGCTCCAGTGGGTAGTGCTCTTTCTTCAGTTTCCAGAAAAAGCGAACAATGCTTTCACTGTTGATGGTTTCATACGTTTCAGTGACCGTTGCACCAATGTTTTCCAGAGAAAGCGCACCGATTAGATTTAGGCGCGTACGGCTACCCGTTGTTTCAATGAGCTTGTCCTGACCTTTTCGAATCCAGCCATAGCTGAGTTTTGTCGACTGAGTCGGATGGACAGCATCCATAAACAATACTGGGGCTTCGCTCGGCTTAAGGACTTTATTGTAATACTCGACAAAGGCTTGCTGCTTTTCTGGACAGAACTTATGAGGCACACCCTTGGGCTTTTTGTATGAGAACCCATTTTGATGTAGCCATTTATTCATACCCGCCACGCTGTAGCGAAGACTAAATTCTGCTTCTACATAGGCAACGATTTGGTGAGTATGGAAGTAAGTGTTCTCAGCCAAGTGCTCAATGAGTTGCATGGTTTGAGCAGCAGACATTCTGCTGTGGCTGCCACCGTTCTCAGGCTTTAACTTCTCAGACTGGAGATAATCGTTGATATGACGTGCAACCGTAGTTTCATGAATACGAAGCGCCTGAGAAATCATTACGTTGCTCCAACCTTCGGAAGCAAGCAGAACCGCTTTGATACGGTCGCACACTCGACTGTCACGAGCGGAATCGTGCATCTGTTCGAGTTCTTGTTTCTTCTGTGGAGATAGCGTTACTTTCATAGTGGCGTAGCATGATCCTATTTTTACGGAAAATCAAGCACCTTCAATGATCACGGGTATA
>NZ_JAKGBG010000102.1:0-1182 GCF_021532595.1 Pseudoalteromonas sp. OFAV1 | reverse complement strand
ACAATTAACCAAGCACTCGATCTTTATGGGGTGGAAACTAAAAATTCAGGGCAGTATGTGTCATTGAGCAACGTTTTCACCCCAAATAGATCGATAAACGGGCTATATAAGGTCACTTATTCGATCTTCATGGGGTGGAAACTAAGTATTCAGGTCTATATGTAACACTGGGCAACGTTTTCACCCCAAATAGATCGATAAACGGGCTATATAAGGTCACTTATTCGATCTTTATGGGGTGGAAACTAAGCGTAGAGGGGGCAGAAAGTCGGTAAATTGTATTTTCACCCCAAGTTGAACGGTAAAACGGTCAACTATCAACCAAACATTCGATCATCATGGGGTGGAAACTACGTATTCAGGGCATTATGTGTCATCGAGCGACGTTTTCACCCCCAATAGAACGGTAAACGGGCAACATAAGGCCACATATTCGATCATCATGGGGTGGAAACTAAGCATTGAGGGAGCAGAAGGTCGGTAAATTGTATTTTCACCCCAAGTTGAACGGTGAAGCGGTCAACGATAGAACAAGTATTCGATCTTCATGGGGTGGAAACTACGTATTCAGGCTATGTGTAACACCGGGCAACATTTTCACCCCAAGTTGAACGGTGAAGCGGTCAACAATTAACCAAGCACTCGATCTTTATGGGGTGGAAACTAAGCATTGAGGGAGCAGAAGGTCGGTAAATTGTATTTTCACCCCAAGTTGAACGGTGAAGCGGTCAACGATAGAACAAGTATTCGATCTTCATGGGGTGGAAACTACGTATTCAGGCTATGTGTAACACCGGGCAACATTTTCACCCCAAGTTGAACGGTGAAGCGGTCAACAATTAACCAAGCACTCGATCTTTATGGGGTGGAAACTAAGTATTCAAGTCTATATGTAACACTGGGAAACGTTTTCACCCCAAATAGATCGGTGAAACGGTCAACAATTAACCAAGCACTCGATCTTTATGGGGTGGAAACTAGGTATTCAGGGCTTATATGTTTCATTGAGCAACGTTTTCACCCCAAATAGATCGGTGAACGGGGTATATAAGCCCACATATTCGATCATCATGGGGTGGAAACTAAGTATTCAGGTCTATATGTAACACTGGGCAACGTTTTCACCCCAAATAGATCGGTGAACGGGGTATATAAGCCTACATATTCGATCATCATGGGGTG
>NZ_JAKGBG010000101.1:0-1259 GCF_021532595.1 Pseudoalteromonas sp. OFAV1 | reverse complement strand
ATGGCAAAAGAAAAGTTTGAACGCGTAAAACCGCACGTAAACGTTGGTACAATCGGCCACGTTGACCACGGTAAAACAACTCTAACAGCAGCAATCACTAACGTACTTGCAAAAGTATACGGTGGTGTAGCTAAAGACTTCGCATCAATCGATAACGCTCCAGAAGAGCGTGAGCGTGGTATCACAATCTCAACTTCACACGTTGAGTACGATACTCCAACTCGTCACTACGCACACGTAGACTGTCCAGGACACGCCGATTATGTTAAAAACATGATCACTGGTGCTGCTCAAATGGACGGCGCAATCCTAGTAGTTGCTGCGACTGACGGTCCTATGCCACAAACTCGTGAGCACATCCTACTTTCTCGTCAGGTTGGTGTACCTTACATCATCGTATTCATGAACAAATGTGACATGGTTGACGACGAAGAGCTACTTGAGCTAGTTGAGATGGAAGTTCGTGAACTTCTTTCTGAGTACGACTTCCCAGGTGATGACTTACCACTAATCCAAGGTTCTGCGCTTAAAGCGTTAGAAGGCGAGAAAGAGTGGGAAGACAAGATCGTTGAACTAGCAGACGCGCTAGATTCATACATCCCAGAGCCAGAGCGTGACATCGATAAGCCATTCATCATGCCTATCGAAGACGTATTCTCAATCCAAGGTCGTGGTACTGTTGTAACTGGCCGTGTTGAAGCTGGTATCATCAACGTGAATGACGAAGTTGAAATCGTAGGTATCAAAGAAACTACGAAGACAACTTGTACAGGTGTTGAGATGTTCCGTAAGCTTCTAGACGAAGGTCGTGCGGGTGAGAACATCGGTGCACTACTACGTGGTACTAAGCGTGAAGACGTTGAGCGTGGTCAAGTACTTTGTAAGCCTGGTTCAATCAAGCCACACACTAAATTCACTTCAGAAGTATACGTACTTTCTAAAGATGAAGGTGGTCGTCACACTCCTTTCTTCAAAGGTTACCGTCCACAGTTCTACTTCCGTACAACTGACGTAACAGGTGACGTACAGTTACCAGAAGGCGTAGAAATGGTAATGCCTGGTGACAACATCAAGATGACTGTAGAGTTAATCTGCCCAATCGCGATGGACGAAGGTTTACGCTTCGCTATCCGTGAAGGTGGCCGTACAGTTGGTGCTGGTGTTGTTGCATCTATCGTTGAGTAATATCAACAGATAGAGCTTCACAGCTTATAAAAAGGTCGCCCTAGGCGGCCTTTTTTAATGCCTGTAGAAAAGCT
>NZ_JAKGBG010000100.1:0-1261 GCF_021532595.1 Pseudoalteromonas sp. OFAV1 | reverse complement strand
TGCGGCGCCAGTAACATTAACGGCTGATACTGCAAATGATGGTTCAGGAACAGACTCTACTCGTGTTTTAGGTGCTATACAGCTAAATTCATCTAAATCATTTACAGTTACAGGTAATGATGATGCACTAGTTGCAGCCGCGAATGTTGATAATCAATTAATTAGTAATACGGTTGCTGTAAGTGAAATTGATATCAAAACTCAGACCGGCTCACAAGATGCGTTAGCGATTATTGATGCTGCCATAGCACAAATAGATAGCCAGCGAGCTGACTTAGGGGCAGTACAAAACAGGTTTGGACACACAATCAGTAATCTTTCAAGTATATCTGAAAACGTATCTGCTTCACGTAGTCGTATTCAAGATACTGACTTTGCAACAGAAACTGCGCAAATGACTAAAAACCAAATCTTGCAACAAGCGGGTACATCAATCTTGTCGCAAGCAAACCAAATACCACAAGCGGCTATCAGCTTGCTAGGTGGTTAATTAAATTTATAGTCTTATATACGAAAAGCGCACAGGTTGCGCTTTTTTGTTGCGTAACATTAAAATAGCTGGGCGGTAATTTGGTCAGCGCTCTTTTATCGCTATTTTCTTATTGCATAGCGCCTCTTAACCTCTTTGTAACTAATTCACCTAAAACCTTTTTACACAGAGAGAAAAAATGAGAAATAAATGAGGGGGTGATACGACGTAAGAGGAAAAAGTAGAATTTTTTAAAATAAAAAAATGAGTAAAATCAGTTTGTTAATCTGGAAAGCTCAAATAAAATCCATTTTTTTAAAAAAAAGCCTAAAGAAAAATTCTCAGCTGCCGTTAACTTAATCAGTACGGAGCTTGAACATACAATTTGTGAAAGTTCTTGGTTAAATCAAAACAGATATATTACGAAAGTAATCAGGAGTTTTATCATGGCTTTAACAGTAAATACAAATGTATCTTCATTAAACGCTCAGCGTAACCTTTCTCGTTCAGGTCAAGGTCTAGCAACCTCGATGGAGCGCCTTGCGTCAGGTATGCGTATCAACAGCGCAAAAGACGATGCAGCAGGCCTACAAATTTCAAACCGTTTAACTTCACAGGTTAATGGCTTAGCCGTAGCGCAGCGTAATGCCAACGATGGTATTTCAATGGCGCAAACCGCCGAAGGGGCGATGCAAGAGTCTACCAATATCTTACAGCGTATGCGTGAGCTTGCATTGCAATCGGCGAATGGTTCTAATTCATACGAAGACAGAACTGCTCTACAAAAAGAAG
>NZ_JAKGBG010000099.1:0-1323 GCF_021532595.1 Pseudoalteromonas sp. OFAV1 | reverse complement strand
GCGCCTTAGTATTCTCTACCTGACCACCTGTGTCGGTTTGGGGTACGATTCGGTATAATCTGAAGCTTAGAGGCTTTTCCTGGAAGTATGGCATCAACAACTTCACCACCTTAGTGGCTCGTCTCGTGTCTCAGTCTTAGCAACCCGGATTTTCCTAAGTCACCAACCTACTCACTTTCACATGGACAACCAACGCCATGCTTGTTTAGCCTGCTCCGTCCCCCCATCGCAATTATACCAAGTACGGGAATATTAACCCGTTTCCCATCGACTACGCCTTTCGGCCTCGCCTTAGGGGTCGACTTACCCTACCCTGATTAACATGGGATAGGAACCCTTGGTCTTCCGGCGTGCGGGTTTTTCACCCGCATTATCGTTACTCATGTCAGCATTCGCACTTCTGATACCTCCAGCAACCCTCCCGGGTCACCTTCAACGGCTTACAGAACGCTCCCCTACCACTCAAACATAGTTTGAATCCGCAGCTTCGGTGCATAGTTTAGCCCCGTTACATCTTCCGCGCAGACCGACTCGACCAGTGAGCTATTACGCTTTCTTTAAAGGGTGGCTGCTTCTAAGCCAACCTCCTGGCTGTCTGGGCCTTTCCACATCGTTTCCCACTTAACTATGACTTTGGGACCTTAGCTGGCGGTCTGGGTTGTTTCCCTCTTCACGACGGACGTTAGCACCCGCCGTGTGTCTCCCGGATAGTACTTTACGGTATTCGGAGTTTGCAAAGGGTTGGTAAGTCGGGATGACCCCCTAGCCTTAACAGTGCTCTACCCCCGTAAGTATTCGTCCGAGGCTCTACCTAAATAGATTTCGGGGAGAACCAGCTATCTCCCGGTTTGATTAGCCTTTCACTCCTAGCCACAGGTCATCCCCTAACTTTTCAACGTTAGTGGGTTCGGTCCTCCAGTTGATGTTACTCAACCTTCAACCTGCCCATGGCTAGATCACCGGGTTTCGGGTCTATACCTTGCAACTATACGCCCAGTTAAGACTCGGTTTCCCTACGGCTACCCTAATCGGTTAACCTCGCTACAAAATATAAGTCGCTGACCCATTATACAAAAGGTACGCAGTCACCCAACAAGTGGGCTCCTACTGCTTGTACGTACACGGTTTCAGGTTCTATTTCACTCCCCTCACAGGGGTTCTTTTCGCCTTTCCCTCACGGTACTGGTTCACTATCGGTCAGTTGGGAGTATTTAGCCTTAGATGATGGTCCACCTATATTCAGTCAAAGTTTCACGTGCTCCGACCTACTCGATTTCACTTAAGATGCATTTTCGTGTACGGGACTATCACCCTGTATCGTCA
>NZ_JAKGBG010000098.1:0-1376 GCF_021532595.1 Pseudoalteromonas sp. OFAV1 | reverse complement strand
TAAAATCGCTTATATGGACTCCTCCGATTGCACAAGCCTTTTTTACATTAAGCTGATGTGATTGCGTACTTATATACGGGCTCTGATGAGGCGCTACCTCGGCCACTTCGATGTTTTCGCGCCCTTGTGCCTTATCTGCTACACGGTATCTTAGTACGCTAGCGATTTTTCAGGCTATCAAGGGTCGGTCTCACCTCTTAATGCTCTATCTTGGCTTGTTCAATTCTTCTGCTTACTGCTCTTTTATTTTTTTACTCTATGCTGTCAGTGCTGTTGGCTCATAATTCGTTCCATTTTTTAGTAAGGCATAGGCGGTTCTCATTGTTTTGTTTGCTAATGCAATCGCCGCGCACTTAACCCCTTTTCTTACTAGAAGGTTTTTTATCCATCGTTCTTTTTCAGTCGAGGGCTCTCTGTTTTTTAATTTACTCACTATCGAGCGAGCGCCTAAAAATAGATTTCGCCTTAATGCTCCACCTCGTCTTTTAGGTATACGGCCTATCTTTGCTTTACCGCCTGTCGAATGCTGCAGCGGTGTCACTCCTGCACACGCAGCTGCACTCCTTCCATTGCTAAACTGTGTTGTGTCACCTAAAAAAGACAAAAGCTCGATAGCAGTGATTGGGCCGACTCCTTCGAGTGCCATTAAGCGTTGACAGCTATCATTTTGTTTTACAATGCGCTCGATTTGTTTTTGCAGCTCTACCTTGTTGTCACACTGCTGTTGATAAAGAGCGTAAGTCAGCGCAAGCGCATGTTTTAGTTCTAATGGCAGCGTGTTTTCTGCATCTTCTAAAATATCGGGTATGGCTGCTTTAAATGCGGCCTCACTTTGGTTAATCACAATACCAAACTCAAGGAGTAACCCACGTATTTGGTTTGATAATTGAATCTTTTGCTTATCTGCTAGCGCCCGAACCTTACTAAGAGATTGCAATGCTTGCTCTTCGATAGAGAGAATTTTACAGGGGCGGACATTAGGAACTTTACTAGCAATGGCTATCGCAATAGCATCGTTTGCATCTGTTTTTTGGCCTTGCCTAAATGCTTTAACAAATAACGGGTCAAGCAACATAACTTTATGACCAAAAGATTGTGCTGTGCGTGCAAAATATTGAGCGCTTGCGCATGCTTCCATAGCAACAACGGACGGTTTAGCTTTAACTAAGAACTCAAGCAATGCTTTGCGGCTAGCTTGTTTATTAGATTTAAGTTTACTGCCTTGAAACTGCGCAACTTGGAAAATATTTTTTGCTAAATCAATAGCAATTAAATTAGACTGTGTCATGTATGGACTCCTTAATTGGTAAAAGTTGTTTTGCAATTTCTTTATACCGTACTCTCCCGTTAATGGGGAGGAGTCCATACATCTGCTA
>NZ_JAKGBG010000096.1:0-1753 GCF_021532595.1 Pseudoalteromonas sp. OFAV1 | reverse complement strand
CACGAGCGGAATCGTGCATCTGTTCGAGTTCTTGTTTCTTCTGTGGAGATAGCGTTACTTTCATAGTGGCGTAGCATGATCCTATTTTTACGGAAAATCAAGCACCTTCAATGATCACGGGTATAGCTTGCTATCTATAGCCAAATTAAGTAAAGCTAATTGCATCAAGTTATTTTGAATTTCAATTCGAGTGCGAATACGCCAAATCTCTTCAAGCTTGAAAGGACGTTTCACACTAGTAGCATTGTGATTTAGTTCTGGTTTCATAGTGACCTCCTATTTAAAAGTCACTATGAGGATAGTGGATGTATTACTGATTAGGATTTGGACAAAAATGAGTTAGAGCTGAAGGACGGCTCTGTGCCAAAAGCAGCCCTTGAGTGACTTAGTGATAAAGGCTGCAATGATACGATTGCTGACATTTCACTATTTCTTTTTATGCCTTCTCATTGCCATTAATAGACTGTCATTTAGCTATCGCAACAACTTTGACCTTCTTGAATTGGCGGGCATTTCACTGTTCCATAAGAGCAATATACGCAACAATCGCCTTTCAAAGGCTTTAGGAGAACTTTGCAAGATTCACATTCATAATACCACTGGCAAGCGTTGGTTGGCATTTCTTCAGTTTTACTGAAGCCACACTCAGGGCAAGTAATGGTAGAATTTAACTCTATACTTTGCATGTTTGCTCCTTCAAAGGTTTAACAATGTCTAATACGGACATTACAATCATCAAACAAATACCTACATAAAACAAATAAGTGCTCCATTCGTATTGCCATAGTGGATAGAGGGTTAACAAAACCGCTATAGGGCCAATAACCCCAAGAATACCTCTCGCATGATTTTGGTTTTTATACCAGTTATACAAATTTACCAACAATGCCAGAGTTGCAAATATAGGTAACAAGGTATTTACAGCAATTCCCTCAAAGTGAGAGAGAAAGCCTAATCCTAATGCTGATGCTAACGAGCCGAGTGCGGGGAAGCACCCCGTACAACTAAGAGCCGCAAGCCAAACACCACCTGAGCTAACTTTATCTAAAATCTTATTAATCATTTTTAACGTCTAACATTATTTGAATGATTTGAGTATGAACTCCGTAGGTAGGTACGGAGTCAATACTATTTTAGCGAATCGATTATTGGGCAGTGGGATTGATCGTTATTGTTGCGGCATGAATTGGTCATTTCTTTTATGACGACTTCTAAGCGTTGAAGGTCAGCTATCTTATTTTGAATTACGTTCAATTTCAGCAAGCCTAGGGATTCTACTTTGGCACAATCGCCATCCATTGACATCAATGAAGCCACTTCTTTTAGAGTAAAGCCAAGTGCTTTGGCCTTACAGATGAATTGTAATTGTTTGGTGATTGAGTCGTCATAGACACGATAACCATTTTGAGGTTTTTGAGGCTGTTTTATCAAGCCTTCCCGCTCATAAAACCGTATAGTTTCTACGCCTATATCAAGTTCTTTAGCCAACTTGCCTATTGTTTTCATCGTCCAACCATAAAATCAACTTTAATCATGACATTAGTATATCAATACGAAGTAAAATTGCTCGAACTACAATGACTGGTTTTCGCTAAAAGCTGCCCTTAGAGCATTTACGTTAACTCGTTTTGGGGCGTGCGACGTGAAGTCGTATGAAGCGCTGTTCACCGCTTAATGAGTGAACCATCTGTATCACCAGATGATCCTAGGAGCCTGAATAAAGTAGCGGCTCTGACAATGTAACGAAGGTTGG
>NZ_JAKGBG010000095.1:0-1841 GCF_021532595.1 Pseudoalteromonas sp. OFAV1 | reverse complement strand
ACATATTCGATCATCATGGGGTGGAAACTAAGTATTCAGGTCTATATGTAACACTGGGCAACGTTTTCACCCCAAATAGATCGGTGAACGGGGTATATAAGCCTACATATTCGATCATCATGGGGTGAAAACTAGGTATTCAGGGCTTATATGTTTCATTGAGCAACGTTTTCACCCCAAGCTGAACGGTAAAACGGCCATATGAGGTCACTTATTCGATCTTTATGGGGTGGAAATAGGGTAAGTACAGCAGCTAGCTAGTATTTTTTCGCTAGCACAATATTAAAGTAATTGTCATCAATTTACCTTTATGTGGATAAGTTTAAGATCGAAAAGGGGTGGAATTGAGATCGTAACAGGGAGGAAATAGATTTTCCTTTTTCACTTTGCGGTAATAATCGCTAAATTTAGTGAATAAAGAGTAATAAACATAAAAACACCCAATTTAGATCTTTGCTAATGTATTGATTATAAATAATAAATCGAAAGTTATTCATATCAGCCCTATAAAGATCGCTATTGCTTGTTAGTATGATGTTTGTATGCCTGTATATGATGTGAAGTGAAAATTTCGAGTTCAAAAAATAAGCTTACTAGAAAGATCCAAATAGGTGCTAAAGTAAGATCATGACAGGGCGAAATGTGAATAAGTAAGGATCTTTATGGGGAGAAAACATAGATCCTTATGGGGTTAAAATGAAAGCCTTAAAATTTAATCTTTAAATAACATAAACTTATATAGCCTGTGGATAATTCCTTAGATCTACATTAGATCTATATCTTATATATATAAAGATCTTATTATTATTTAGGGCACAGTAAATAAATTTTATTTATCTTCATTAAAAGCTTCTTTGGTGATTCCATAATCATCGCAAAGTAACTTTAAGTCAGACAACAAAGCTGATATTTTAGCTTCAATACTTTCATTAGCTGTACCAGAGTTATCTGCATGCATTAGAACGCAAAGGTAAGCCCTGTTAGCTCTGATTTGCTTTTCATCCACGTATTAAATCTCCAATGAGCCCTACTTTAGTTATGAAGCAGGGCTAAGTAGTAAAATCAATCGATAATTACATGCGTAACTTTCATTTGATAAAAAACGTCTGGTGATGAAAAGAGACCTTCTTCAACAAGGAATGATACCATTTCCTCGATTAGACTGTTTTCGCCATCATCAGTATCAGGAACGTTCATCTCGGCCATTTCTTCAAGGTTTAAGATAATTTCATTATTACAGTTTGTAAACAAGCACGGATAGCCAGACAGTTTACTAATGACAAAGTCTTTAGAAGGTTGTGAAAGTGGTAAAAATTTAATCATAGCGGTATCCCATATTGTATTGTTGTTAATTTAAAATTAAATGATTATCTCGCGATCAATACTGTAGTACATTTGAACACCGGGCGATTGCACAGAAACCCAATAAGAAGCTTCTCCATAGCTCATTGATCTAGTCGGTGGCAAAGGAGCAAGGCTTGATGATCTTGAAATTATATATAAAGATGTGTACATAAGTATGACCTTTTTGTTTATTGAGTTAATTATACAATAAAAAGATAATTAACTCAATAAATTTAAATGCTATCAAAGACTTTTTCAATGTCAGCGAAACGTACAAATTCCCCATTGCTGCATGGAATAGAACCATCACTAGAACATGCATAGCGCTTGAGAGTATGAATTACTAAATTAGGGGTCTTGTTATCAAGTCTGTGAACTACTCGGAGCTAAAGCTCGCGAGCTTCCAAGATAGTAGCCTAAGCTACTAACCTTTCTTTTTTGACGCTTCGTTGGACACTGCTAATCGAGCTTTTGGCTCGGCTAGTCTTACGATTGCC
>NZ_JAKGBG010000094.1:0-2178 GCF_021532595.1 Pseudoalteromonas sp. OFAV1 | reverse complement strand
TGTCGGATAGACGACACCTGTTACCAAGTGTCGCCCTCCTAAGAACCGTACGTGCAACTTTCACTGCATACGGCTCAAGCCTTCACGAAGGCACCTAATTGGTACCCAGCAACTTATAAAGCAGCGAGATTAGGCTCATTCCAAGAGTTGCGGCATTGCCTCTTTGCTTTTCTCTTTGCCAAGTATTCTTGGTATAAAGGATCAAAAGGCGTAGCTTCACTCCTGATTTTCACATGTCTCTCTATTGGCACCTTAGCTATTTGAAATAGATTAAACTGACAATCCATGTTCATGTTCATGTTCATGCTCTTCTGCCAACCGTGAAATTGCCATTGGCCTCGACGGTTGATAAAGTACTTCATGGCGATCCAAGTTTTTGATTTTGTTGGATGACGCCTTTTAGCCCAATGCCATAACGCTAGAAATAGTTTGTGGCTCACATATCCGAATACTTGTTTGGCAACGCAATGGCGATAGTAATTCGACCAACCCCTGAGTTTCGGATTTATCAACTTGATTAGATCGTTAACGGGGGTAGTTGCGTGCTTTTTAATGAGTTCGCGCAAGTTACTCAGAAATATTAACGTGTTAGATTTGCTCGGTTTAATGAGCAGTTTTCCTTTGTACTTCCTATGGTTAAAGCCTAGGAAGTCAAAACCACGGCTAATGTGAGTAATGTGCGTTTTCTCTTCGGAGAGCGTTAAGCCTCTATGTGCTAAGAAGTCAGCAATCAACGGTTTGATATCGTTCTCCAGCACGTCCTTTGAAGTGCATGTGACTACGAAATCATCGGCGTATCCTATAAAGTTGGCTCTCGCCCCATTTTTAAGTGCGGTGGACTTAATGCGTTGCTCAAGACCTGCAAGAGTCATCAGCATCAAGGTTGGAGATATGATCCCGCCTTGTGGTGTTCCCTCGTCAGTGCGATAGAACAGCCCTTTGTCCATAAAACCAGACTTTAACCATTGTTCCAACATTCGTTTATCTACAGCTATATTATTCATAAGCCATTGATGCCCAATCTTGTCGAAACAGGCTTTGATATCTCCCTCAAGAACCCATTGCGCGGATTGCTTTTTACTCAAACAGAGAAAACACTGAGCAATAGCATCAGCAGTGCTTCTATTGCGCCGAAATCCGTAGCTATTTGGGTCAGCAAGTGTTTCTGACACAGGCTCTAGTGCAAGAAGGTGAAGCGCTTGTAGCGCTCTATCGACCATGCACGGGATACCCAAAGGTCTGAGCTTGCCGTTTTTCTTAGGGATGTAGATACGCTTGAGCGGTTTGGCTTGATAAGCCTTTCTGCTCAATTGATTGACTGCTTTCATGCGGCGCGTATCCGTATTCCAGATGACGCCGTCTATTCCGGGCGTTTTACTGCCTTTGTTTTGTGATACTCGCTTAACAGCAAGAAGTTTTGCCGAATGCGAGTGAGTCAGTATCCACTGCAACGCTTTCGCTTTGCTGTGTTTACCTTCTCTTGTTGCTTTTGCAATACGCATCTGAAGCTTTAAAACGTGCGACTCAACAGTTTTCCAATTTATGGATTGCCATTGAGCACTGTCAGGGGAGGCACTAATCTCTTTTGAAATCATCATTTGCGTTTCTCCTTGAATAAAGTTCTTCAAATTCTCTTGCAACGGAAGACCAGTCGGAAGTCAGCTCACTTTCGTGCCAGACAGACGTCTGTATCTGCATCATTACAATCCAGCCTTTGCTTTCTCCAACATCCTCTACCTGCATCACTATCGGCTATATAAGCTTTCCCAAAGGGAGTGATACAGGCTTACCGTGTTCCGTATGTTGCGCAATGTCAGGTTAGATGCCCGCTATAGTGCGGAGAGTTCAGTGATCACGAAAGAGCATGGGGCAATCTCTTTCCGACTCTCGTGCCTTTTGGCTACAGCGTATTAACCACTTCCGCTGTTTCATCGTATAACGCACCTTACGCGGATTCACTTATGTTCATCATACTGACTGCCTAGCACTCACCCGATTTGTGGTTATCAGGAGGATCGTCCTCTCACGATTAAGATCCCGATTGGCGCATACCAACCTTCGTTACATTGTCAGAGCCGCTACTTTATTCAGGCTCCTAGGATCATCTGGTGATACAGATGGTTCACTCATTAAGCGGTGAACAGCGCTTCATACGACTTCACGTCGCACGCCCCAAAA
>NZ_JAKGBG010000093.1:0-2350 GCF_021532595.1 Pseudoalteromonas sp. OFAV1 | reverse complement strand
TTCAAAACCGACATGGAAGCAGGGCACGGTGGTGCATCTGGGCGCTTTAAAAGCTTGCAAGACACCGCGTTATATTATGCCTTTATGTTAGATTTAGCGGGTATAGAAAAATAATCACCCATCAGGCATCCGTGATTAAGCGGATGCCTGCATGGTTAAATTAAAGCGAAATTCACTGCCTTTTCCAACAGTACTTTGTACTTCGATTTTACTATTCATTAGCATAAGTAGTTGTTTACATATAGCTAACCCTAATCCGGTAGAGCCACGTTTTATACTATTGCGAGCCTGATAATGTGGTTCAAAAATCGCAGTGAGCTCGTCGGCATGAATGCCAACACCAGTGTCTGATACCGCTACAAATAGTTCGTTAGCTTGCTCAGAAACACTAACTGAAATCACTCCGCCATCTGGGGTATGGCGAATAGCATTTTCGATTAAGTTCGTTAGCACTCGTTCTAACTTGGCAATGTCAGCAGTTACTGTGAAATCGCATATCTCAGGGATAACCTTAAGTTTAATGCCGGCAGAGCGAGCGGTTAATTCCAGTTTTGCCACACAGTCATAAATTAACTCGCCCAGATTAAATGTTTCGGCATTTATTTTTACTTGCCCGCACTCTAAGTTAGCTAATTCAAATATTTGCTCAATGAGTTGCTTTAACTGTTGGCAATTATCCATCGCTAAATTTAGATAATGTTGCTGCTCTTGCTCACTTAAATGGCTGTTAGGCTTATTAATTACTTCGATAAAACCATGTAATGACGACAGCGGTGTTCTTAAGTCATGAGAGAGGTGGGTTAGTAATTCGCGACGCTGCTTATCTGCATGCTGTAGGGATTGAAATTGCTCATCGATGCGCGACAACATTGCATGTACGCCTTTGCTTAAATTACCAATTTCATTGTTACCCGTGTAACTTGGTCTGAGCGACATCTTTGTTAGGCTGTAATTGGCCGCTTCAATCTGACAAATTTCTTTGTTGAGTTGTTTTAGCGGTAATGTGAAGAACCTAAATAATATTAGCATGGCTATAAAAAGCGCGAGCATAGCTGTTATAAACCAAGCCGCACCTAGCCACAGTGCATCATTTTCTTTGATATTGTTTAAGGTTGTATCAAATGCTTGACCACCAATAATAACGTATAAATAGCCTTGCAGTTGTTGTTGATTAAACACCGGGGCGGCAGAGAAAATCTTTTTTGCGTCATGGCTACGTGGATCGTCACCATAAATAGGTGTGGCAGTGGGGTCGTTAATGAGCTTTTTAATGGGAGTAAGGTTGATCTGTTTTTTAATAACTTGGCCCGGTTTTGCAGAGTATGTAAGTAACTCTCCGCGAGGGTCTACAAAATAAAATTCAAAGTTGGGGCCTAATATCATCAGGGTATGAAATAAATTCTCTAAGGCTTCATAATCATACACACCTTGTTTTATTAAAGGATTGTCATGAACGAGATGCTCAGCCAGCTGTAAGTGTAAGTTTTGCTGTGCATGGTGCTGCGAAGTTTGCTCAAGATGCTTGCGCCAACTAAATACTAGGGCACATAGTAGGCTAAAAATAAGTACAAGCGACCATGCGAGCTTTTGATAGAGTGTCATTGTTTTCATTAGTGTGTGCTCAGTTGCGATGGGTTTAGTTTGTAGCCAACCCCCCATACTGTTTCAATAAAGTTGCTAGCGTGATACTGCTCAAACTTACTACGCAGACGATTTATATGTGAATTGACTGTATGTTCATAGCCACAGTGTTGATATCCCCAAACGTGATCAAGTAATTGCTGGCGACTGAATACATGATTTGGGTGTTTAGCAAAATACACCAGCAAATCAAATTCGGTGGCAGTAAGATTGATTGCTTGATTAGCTAAAAAAGCCTGATGACTTGAAAACTCGATATGTAGATCCCCAAGTTGAATGGATTCTGCATTATGCGCTTGTTCATTAGTTGATTGTGCGATGAGCAATTGTGCTCTATGGCGCAGTTGTGTTTTGATCCTTGCCTGTAACTCTCTTGCAAAGAAAGGTTTGCAAATATAATCATCTGCACCCATCTCTAAACCAATTACCCGATCCATGTCGCTACTTAGTGCAGTCAATAAGATGACAGCTGTTTGCGGATAGTGCTCTTTAATTTTTCGACATAAGCTAAGGCCATCCATTTGCGGTAGATTGATATCTAGCAACACCAACCCATAACTTTGATTAGCCAGCTTTTTTATCGCTGCCTCAGCACTTGCTGTTTCGTCAATGTGCAGGTTTAAGCTAGTCAACTGGGTGGTGATGAGTTGGCGAATGGTTTTATCGTCTTCAACTATGAGTAATTTTTCAGGGCGCATCGTTTAATCCA
>NZ_JAKGBG010000092.1:0-3294 GCF_021532595.1 Pseudoalteromonas sp. OFAV1 | reverse complement strand
GTGAAGGTGGCCGTACAGTTGGTGCTGGTGTTGTTGCATCTATCGTTGAGTAATATCAACAGATAGAGCTTCACAGCTTATAAAAAGGTCGCCCTAGGCGGCCTTTTTTAATGCCTGTAGAAAAGCTATCAGCCGTCAGATTAGATCGATATGGTTGTTTAGTTGAGTGCATTCACTCGGATTTACCCTGTTCATTGTTCGGGTAGGTTGGTTTGAGCGAAGCGAAACCCAACACAATCCATATAAACCTGCTCTTTTTCAACTCAAATAACCTTTCCTCTGATTAGGCTTGACCTCGCCCCTTTAAATTTACCCTCGCAAATTCGCTAACTCATATCTAGCAACTAGCCTATTTATTTCCACTAAAACTAATTACTTACCTTCTTGCGCTGCTTTTTTTGGTTTCATCATTTTGTCATGAAAAGTCACTTTTTCAGTAACAAAACACTCATAGGATGGCTGCGCTAATTAACCAAGCGCAGCTTAATTAGCTCCAAACTCTTAAAAATAACGTACTAACGGAACGTAACGATGAAAATTAATAAAATTGCGACTGCAATTGGTTTAACGTTGGCATTGTCAGCGACGGCCAATGCAGGTGTGTTACCAGACAGTCAAAAACAAAATGATTGGTATAGTGCCGCTGAAGCTACATTAACAAAAAAAGAAGCGGCAGCTCAGGCTGAGCAAACGTTTAAAGCTAAAAATGTCATTCTATTTGTTGGCGATGGTATGGGTATCTCAACGCTAACTGCGTCACGTATCATGGCAGGTCAAATGGAAGGTAAGTCGGGTGAAGAAGGCTTATTAAGCTTTGAAGAGTTCCCTTACTCGGCGCAAATCAAAACCTACAACGTTGATGCGCAAACACCTGACTCTGCAGGCACAATGACAGCGATTATTTCTGGCGTTAAAACTGATGTAGGTGTAATTGGTGTTAACGAAAACATTGAGCGTGGCAAGTGTGCAACAGTTGCAGGTAATGAATTAATCACTGCTACGGAACTTGCAGAAATCAAAGGTCTAGCAACAGGCGTTATTTCAACAGCCCGTATTACTCACGCAACACCAGCTGCAACCTATGCAAAATCAGCTGACCGTAACTGGGAAGACGTATCTGATATGCCTGCTGATGCAGTAGAAGCAGGTTGTGAAGACATTGCCTCACAACTTGTTAATTTCGAGAAGAACCTTGAAGCACGCTTCGTAGGTACTGATGTAGACGGCCTTGAAGTGGTGATGGGCGGTGGTCGTCGTCACTTCTTACCGAAAGATGCGGCATTCAACTCAGCTGATGCTGTCAGTGAAGTCGAAGGTGACCGTACGGATGAGCGTGATCTAACTGCTGAATGGCAAGAAATGTATCCTGATGGCAAGTACGTAATGGACCAAGCTGGCTTCGATACGCTCAATGCTGATACCAAGCGTGTATTTGCATTATTCAATGAATCACACATGCAATACGAAGCAGACCGCGCTAACGATGTAGCGGGGGAGCCGTCATTATCTGCAATGACTGGCAAAGCAATTGATATCTTAAAGAACAACGAAAAAGGCTTTTTCTTAACGGTTGAGTCGGGTCGTATCGACCATGGTCACCATGCGGGTAACGCTTTTAATGCACTAAGCGATACTGTTGAATTTGCTAAAGCGGTGCAAACAGCAGTTGAAAATACTAACCCTGAAGAAACACTTATCCTAGTAACAGCTGACCACAGTCACGTATTCACTATTGCAGGCTATCCAAAACGTGGTAACCCAATTTTAGGTAAAGTAGTAGCCGTTGGCAGTGAAGAACCAAGCCTAGCAGCAGATGGTATGCCATACACCACAGTTGGTTATGCTAATGGTTTAGGTTTTCGCGATTTAGGTGATGAAACCAATGCGGAAGTATCTTACAACGAGGCTCCATTTGCAGGTCGTGTTGATTTAACGGGGGTTGATACAACTGCACCTGGTTATCACCAAGAAGCAACAGTGCCATTAGGTTCAGAGACCCACGCAGGTGAAGATATTTCACTGCATGCAAAAGGTCCCGGTGCGCAACTAGCACAAGGCGTTGTGGAGCAAAACGTAATTTTCCACATCATTAACCAAGCTCTAGAACTAATTGAAGAATAATGGCGACGACGATGAAAAAACTAAATTTAATTTCTCTTGCTGTAGTAGTGGCATTAGCAGGCTGTTCTGATGATGACGATAAAAGCTCAACAAAAACACTGACTGTTGAAAATACTCTAGCGGTTGGTTCTGAGCAGTGTGTAAACGGTGGTACAGAAACCCTAACAGGTGCAGATAGCAACGATAATGGTGAGCTAGACTCAGCAGAAGTAACTGATACAACAGTGTCATGTAATGCACCGGCAACCTCGTTAACTGCATCGCAATTAGCGCCACTGACTGACAATGACTGGTTTAAGTCAGCACAAGTTAAAGTTGCTACTAGCGAAGAAAATATTGCTGCAGTTGTAAAAGAGTCAGGTAAAGCGAAAAACGTGATTCTATTTGTTGGTGACGGCATGGGTATTTCGACCGTAACAGCTGCGCGTATTATGGCAGGTCAGCTAGAAGGTAAGTTGGGTGAAGAGCACCAACTTAGCTTTGAAAAACTACCATTCTCTGGTTTTGCTAAAACCTATAACGTTGATGCACAAACACCAGATTCAGCGGGTACGATGACGGCAATGGCGTCAGGTGTAAAAACTGATGCAGGTGTGATTGGTGTAGATGAAAATATCGAACGCGGTAACTGTGCAACGGTTGCGGGTAATGAGCTAGTTACTGCCACTGAGCTGGCAGAGATCGCGGGTAAGTCGACAGGTATTGTATCTACAGCGCGTATCACTCACGCAACGCCTGCAGCAACGTATGCAAAATCGGCTGACCGTAACTGGGAAGACGTATCTGATATGCCAGAAGCAGCAGTGGCAGCAGGTTGTGAAGATATTGCATCGCAATTAGTTAACTTTGAAGCAAACCTCGAAGCTCGTTACGAAGGCCTAGATGTTGATGGCTTAGAAGTTGTGATGGGCGGCGGTCGTCGTCATTTCTTGCCTAAAGATGCAGCTTATAACTCAGCCGATGCAGTGAGCTCGGTAGAAGGTGACCGTACAGATGGTCGCGACCTAACAGCTGAGTGGAAAGCTAAATATCCTGCAGGTCAGTATGTGATGGACCAAGCCGGTTTTGATGCAATCAATGCTGATACGACAGAACGTGTATTTGGTTTATTTAATGAAACTCACATGCAATACGAAGCAGATCGCGCGAACGACGTAGCGGGTGAGCCGTCAC
>NZ_JAKGBG010000091.1:0-3400 GCF_021532595.1 Pseudoalteromonas sp. OFAV1 | reverse complement strand
CTTGTCGCTCTTTACCTATTTTACAAACTTGATAATTATTTTTTGCTAAATCAATCGCAATAACGTTAAGATTCACCATGTATGGACTCCTTTTGTAAAAGTTTTGTCGCTTATTACGTTACCCCCCTGTGGGAGGGGAGTCCATACATCTCTGTGGTTAGAAAAAAGATCTTTAATTCACGAAGATATTAAATCTTTTGGTTTCCTCATTGTCTTCTCATTTTCTTCTCTTTGTGCAAAACATATTTGAACCACAGAGAGCACAGAGGCGCTGCGCGCTACACAGAGAAAACCCAATTAATACAAAGAGAATGACTAGAGCCTGTCCTTCTCTTCCTCTGTGCACTCTGTGTCCTCTGTAGTTAGAAAAAAGATCTTTAATTCACAAAGAGGACAAGAGGCGCTGCGCTTTAGAGAAAACAAAAAACACAATTATCACTTCCTCATTCTCTTCTCATTCACTTCTCTTTGTGCAAATTTTTTAAAACATATTGAACCACAGAGAAAAGCAAGTTATTACTTTCTCATTCTCTTCTCTTTGTGCATATATTTTTCTCGACCTTCTAGTGCTCGGCTAAAAGCTGACTGCTCTAGCTACAAGTCATTATTCCTTTCACTCGGTATATCACTGAAATACTCTACAAACTCAACT
The DNA here is from genome assembly GCF_021532595.1 of Pseudoalteromonas sp. OFAV1. Classification (NCBI taxonomy): domain Bacteria; kingdom Pseudomonadati; phylum Pseudomonadota; class Gammaproteobacteria; order Alteromonadales; family Pseudoalteromonadaceae; genus Pseudoalteromonas; species Pseudoalteromonas sp. OFAV1. The sequence continues at coordinate 2,748 of NZ_JAKGBG010000091.1, read as the reverse complement.
TCAAAACCTGCGGGATCGATAAAATATACATTTTTACGATACGGGTTTTCTGGACCCTGTTTATCTATTTCATAACCAGCGTCAACCAAGCGTTCAATTACGGCATTAATATCGTTTGTCACATAAGCAAAATGAGCAAGGCCCACTTGGTGTCCTGCTAAATCACGGTTTTCGTCTTCACCGTTATCGCTCAGAGCAAGATATTGGTAATCATCACCAAAGTGCAGCCATTTGCGCGGTTTGCCTGACCATGTGCTATCACCTTGGCTACGCACCCGCCAATGCGGGAAAGCAGCTTTATAAAAGTGCAGCATGGCATCAACATTACTAACAACAAGGTTTACGTGCTCTAAATACATGGTAGTTTTCCTTTTTATTTTTAAACTGCCAGCAAGATAAAACCTCAAGTTAAGTTCAGGTAAAGCACTTTTTCAAATAAAAAAGCCCCACAAACGTGAGGCTTTTAAAATTGAGTAGTTATTGATGAAATCAGCTACCAGCAACCTGCATTTGTTCAATCAATACAGAGCCGGTTTGAATACCGCCACGGCGCTCGATATCACCACCTAAACCGACTACCGCTTTAAACATATCTTTTAAGTTACCAGCAATTGTGATTTCACTGACTGGGTATTGGATTTCGCCATTCTCAACCCAGAAGCCCGCCGCGCCACGTGAGTAATCACCCGTTACAGTGTTCACACCTTGACCCATAAGCTCGGTTACTAGTAAACCTGTGCCCATGGTTTTTAAGAGTGCTTTTAAGTCAGCATGAGTTTGCTCAACTAACCAGTTATGAATACCACCAGCATGACCCGTTGGTGTCATAGACAGTTTACGTGCAGCGTAGCTTGCTAATAGATATGTTTGAAGCTCACCACCTTGAATAATTTCACGGTCGATAGTTTTTAACCCTTCCGAGTCGAATGGTGAAGACGCTAAGCCTTTTAATAAATGTGGACGCTCAGAAATATTTACACAATCACTAAATACTTTTGTGCCTAAGCTATCAAGCAAAAAGCTCGATTTACGGTAAAGCGCACCACCACCAATCGCAGACACTAAATGACCGAATAGTGAGTTGGCAATATCTGCTCTGAAGATAACTGGCACTTTCATAGTACCTAGCTTTTGACTATTAAGCTTAGCCAATGTTTCTGTTGCCGCTTCGAGGCCTACTTTTGCAGCATCGTTTAAATCATCTTTATGTCGCGCTACGGTATAAGCAGAATCGCGCTGCATTTGCTCACCATCTTTACCAATCACCATGGTGCTAATGCTATGACGCGTGCGCGGGTAACCTGCAATCATGCCATGGCTGTTGCCATAAACACGCAAACCTTGGTGAGAAGAAAAACTCGCACCGTCTGAATTTACAATACGCTCATCGGCGTTTAGTGCCGCCTGCTCTGCTTGATGGCAAAGCTCAATACCTTGCTCTGGGCTTACTTCCCACGGGTGATACAGATCTAAATCAAGTGGTGCGAATTCAAGCAGTTCTTTATCAGCGATACCATTGTATGGATCATCTGAAGTGAATTTAGCAATATCAATGGCTTTTTCGACCACTGTACGTAATGTTTTAGGGTTTAAATCAGCCGTTGAAGCAGAACCTTTGTTATTCCCCACATAAACACTAATACCTAAGCCACCGTCTTGGTTAAACTCTATTGTTTCAACTTCGCCCATGCGCGTACTAACAGACAAACCTGACGTGCTCGACATCGCCGCTTCTGCAGCAGTAGCACCCAACTTTTTTGCATGCTCAAGTACTTCGCTTACCGCGTCTTTCACTTCAGAAATGTGTTGATAAATAGGATCTTTCATCTTGTGTGTCCTAGGTTCTGATATTTTTTATAGTGTAGCGAATGCTAACACACTGCGAGACGTGCATCAGCTAATATTAATCATTAACTAAATGACGTATAATAGCGAATAGTTAAGTTTACTGAATGAGCATCCTTATGGCGAAGAAGAAAAAGCCACTTATCGAAGAAGAAATTATTTACGTATCAAAAAGCGAGTTAAAACGTGAAGCCATGCAATATCATGGTTTGGGTGCTGAAATCGCGAAAATGCCGAAAAAGCAACGCGATCGCTTACCACTCAATCACGATTTAAAAGAAGCCCTTGTTGTTTCTGATAAAGTAAGTGATAAGAGCGATGCTTACCGTCGTAACTTAAACTATATCGCAAAAGTATTACGTACTACTGAAAACGTTGATGAAATCCAAGCGATGATCGATATTATGCTCAACAAAAACAACCAAGCGGATGTTTTGATGAACAAAATCGAAACGCTACGTGATGATTTAATCAAACAAGGTGACGATCTGATCAATTCAACAATTGATCAATACCCTTCTCTTGAGCGCCAAAAAATGCGCCAGTTAGTACGCAGCGCCGCAAAAGAAGTGAAAGCTGAAAAACCAGCCAAAGCGTACAAAGAGTTATTCCAGTATCTTAAAGATGCGATTATGATTTAATTTGTATACAGAAAGCCGCTTAATGATAGTTTTGCGGCTTTTTAATAATCATTTCGGCGCTAAAACACCTCCTACAACCCCGTAGGAACGGCTTTAGCCGTGAACATCACGTACAATAATCACCTAAATATTTCGGCGTTAAAACGCCTCCTACAACCCCGTAGGAACGGCTTTAGCCGTGAACATTGCGTACAACAATTACCTAAATATTTCAGCGTTAAAACGCCTCCTACAACCCCGTAGGAACGGGTTTAGCCGTGAA
>NZ_JAKGBG010000090.1:0-4855 GCF_021532595.1 Pseudoalteromonas sp. OFAV1 | reverse complement strand
GTCACGAGCGGAATCGTGCATCTGTTCGAGTTCTTGTTTCTTCTGTGGAGATAGCGTTACTTTCATAGTGGCGTAGCATGATCCTATTTTTACGGAAAATCAAGCACCTTCAATGATCACGGGTATATTCTGTTTCACAACAAGGCGATGGAGATACATTTCGCGAAGACATATGGTTTTACAACAGAAATAATCAGCAGTCTACTCCGATAGGAGAGAAGTTTAAAAACTATGCACCTAAGGTTGTAGGTTACGTTAATATAAATGGTAAGAAGTTTATATTTAACGAGTTAAGTGAAAATGACCAGTGTGAGCTCATATTACTTGAAGAAAATAACACTAAAAATTTACTAAGAGACGTAAGTTGTAACTCAGGTAGTTTAGAAGTTAATGGGAACAATTTATACATTGCAAAAACACGCTTTTATTATGACAGACTAAGAAGCTTCGACACTTATGAATTGTATGATAGAAAAGGATACAATATTGATGGGCTTTTGATTCATTACAACTTTTCTACAAACGAGTCTCAAGAAGTCATCTACACTAATATTGGAAGATCATCCCTACCTTATGTTTCGGAAGTAATTACTTCAGGCTCTTATGTATATACATTCCAGTGTCAAGTGAAATCAGGCTGTAAGAATGGGAATTATGGTGCTTTTAACAGATATAGCAATGACTTTACTTCGGAGCTGACTCTTTCACGTCAAAACGGCGACAATTTACTTCACATTGCTTCAAACCCCACAGCTGACTCAGTTTATATATATGATGAAAACAAATTATATGGTAATAATCGGCTAATAGTGTCAAAAAACGAGTCTTCTTTCGATATTATTGAAGATACAAAACCCGCCAGAACATCAAATATAATCAGTGCTGGAGTAATGGACAATAAATTTAGGCTGCTAAATATATCTACAGATACACAGTTAGGTGAAACAATATTAGAATTAGCGACTTTTGACGATGAAAGTCAATCTTTAATAAGTACGAAGGTTGCTACAAATAACATCATTGATGCTAACTCTAAAATTTCTAATAATGAAGCATTTATCATCGATATCCATTCTGACGGCACAAGAGGCCTAAATCTTCTTTCTTTAGATGGCACTATACAGCATCTATTTAAACTTCCCGCCTCATCAAACTACGCAATAAATATTTTAGATACCGATTCAAATTCAATTTTGTTTTCACAAAATGGATATTATTGGGAATTTGATAGAAACTCAGAAACCTTGTCACAAATTGAGTTAAAAGGAGAAGAAACCTCAAGTGACAGAAACTCGAGTTTAGAAAATATAGTACCATTTGATTTTGCAGGTGAAAAATTCTTTCTCATAGCGACGGATAACCCTAATTACAATTTGTGGTACTATGATTCTGTAGCAAATACTGTAAACAAACTTAGCGATGCCGTGTTTACTGATGCTTTACCAGAACAAAGTCAAAATAACCTTCTTATCCTAAAAAACAGGAATCAATTTACAACGTTTGACGTTAATACAAAAGCATTCATACAACATGAAGTATTGACTGGATTAAAACAAATTTCTCCAGTTCATTTCAGCGAAAATTTCACTTTTATCTCTGAAAGCTCAGATGGCTTAATTAAAAAATGGAAGTACGATTGGGATACTAAAGAATTAGACGAGCTAGAAACTTACAATAATAATAAAATCAGATACGCTTCAATAGATTACGTTTGGTTTATGCAAAGTGAAACGATATATGCGTACAGCAAAAACGATTTGACTCTTTATGAATTAATTGATGGCAATATCAATACTGTTTTCTCTGCTGAAAACCAAGGTATAACTGACAACTTTAGATGTGAAAATTGCATTTATAAACATAAAGATAGAGTCTACATTTTCGGTGCACAGTGGTATTACAATTTTTCATCAACAGATAATGGGGAGATTAACTTTTATGGCTCTGGTGAGAAAAAAGAGCCAATTACGAATGCTTTTAGTCATAACGAAGACTTATACTTCATCCCACATTCGTTCAACAGTATTTACAAGTTAGAAAATGATACTGATGAAGTAAGTAACCTTCCTTTGCAAAATATTAATGGCGACAAAATAATTTCAATTCCTTTCAGTTCAACACTTAAAGTAATATCTTTTCATAATCGAAATATAAAAACCTATGATATTTCTGAGGACTTCTCAAAAATTTCTGAAGTTTATTCAAACAATAACTTTCTAGAAGTTAGCTTAAGTTCTATAGACTCAGTTGTAAATAATATTTCTAAGCTAGTTCTGAATGCAGAAGATGCTAAGGTTAATAACACCTATATAGGAAGAGAATTAGCTATTCTGAACCTATACACGTATAAACTTGCTGATTTTGTTAATGAAATGCCAGAGGAATTTGAACTTTCTACTGATGAAGAGTTTGAGTTTATTCCAACAATAGAGCAACCAACCTCTCTTCCACTAAGCTTTACTATAATGAATAACCCTGAATGGTTAAAAGTAAATAAAGAGTCTGGGGTACTCTTTGGAACTCCAAGCGATAAAGATATAGGATTGTTTAGTAATATAAAGTTGGTTGTTGATAATGGTTTTGACACATACACATGGAATTTTAGTATTGATATAAAGGCAAGTAACAACACTATTATTGAAGAACCCAAAAATAGTTCTGGTGGCTCAATAGGGATTCTGTTGTTCCTTATTTTGGCTGCACTTTATACATGCAAAAAAATTAACCTTAAGGTTTTTAGAAAGTAAATTAAAGTCATGTTCGGCTATTTAAAGCCGAACATGAAAAATAATTACTATTTGGTCATAATTTTAACGTTGATTTTATAAAGGGAATTGTTAATTTTCTTTGTGCGGCCATCGAGGCATGGTCAAGTTTGTCTAAAACATCGAGTAAAGCGCGCATATCACGGCTTAATCGCGTTAATAAAAAGCGCGCGCATTCATCGGTCAGTTCAAGACCACGCATGTGTGCGCGGCGTACAAGTGCCTCTGCTTTATCATCATCACTCATTGAGCGAATTTGTAATGTGGTACCCCATTTTAGTCGAGATACTAAGTCTGGTAAGTTTATATGCAACATATCAGGCAATAGATCGGCTGTTACAACAAGATATTTACCAGGCTCGTTAAAGCGATTAAAAAAGTTAAATAGCCCCTTCTCCCATGCATCATTACCTGCCACTAAGTGCACGTCATCGATACATAAAACGTCAAGGTTTTCGAGGCCTTCGAGTACCACAGGGCCAAAATCAATCACCTCGCGCATCGACAGTAACATCGTCGATAAACCATGCTCTTGAGCATGAATACAAGTCGCGTATAAGAGATGGGATTTACCAGAATCACCTAAGCCGCATAAGTAGGTATATTGAAACTTATTATTGAGCTTTGTGAACGCATCTTTAAGATGACTGACTTCAAGCGAGTTCTCACCACCAAAGTAAGATGTAAATGTTTCATCATCGGGTAATGTAACCGGTAATGCCATTTGCATAGGTTCTTGCACGTGTTTTAAAGCCCTTGCCACTGATATTCTAACTCATCACCTGTTACCACCTGATAAAAATCACGAGGATCTTGATAAGCTTTAAACGCACTGTCTAACTCGAGAGCTTTTCTGAAATCATTCATACTGCCAGTATGATTTACAGTAAACTGTACAGTATCAGGTTTTCGGATAGTGATTTCAGCTCGAGTTACAACACTTAAACTTTCTAAACGACGTTTTGCAACTTCAATATCTACAAAGTTATCAATACCTTTTAGGTAAAATGTTGCAGTTGCAAGCTGGCCAATCATGGTAGGGTCAATAGCATACTCTTGTGCTAAACCGCCCGCTAAATTATCGACCATATCTGCAACAATTTGTTGCTTATCACCAACTAATCGATTTGTTTCAAATAATTCTGCATTTGTAAAACGCCAATCAAGCACCCAAGTTTCAGAATCTTGCTGCTGATACATTCGAGCTGTGATACTACGCTCTGCACTGTAACGACTTGATGCTTGCTCTACTGGTTCAGAAAAATTTCCCCATACTTCGGGTATGCCAACAATAGAACGATCTTGCAAATCAAGTAATGGCACAACCACAGGCAAGCCACGTCTGTCTGCCTTATCATAGATTAATTGCTCAAGTTGTGGGTAACTTTCTTGCGTAACGAGCTCACGTCGCCAATTATCTTCTATAGCTAACCAGATAGCTACTAGCGGACGTCGTGTTCCCCATAAAGGCAGATTTAAATCCTTTATTAATGCATTAATTTTATTAGCTTCAAACTTAACAACCAAGTTTAAAGTACCATCTGGCTTTTCATCATATTCAAACTTAAGCATATAGTCTGAAATATCGCGGGTACGCTCTTTGGCAACAGGGTTTTGATCTGCTGATGTATCACCCGTCACTTTAACCAATACATTAAGAAGTGCTTCACGACTAGCAGCTAATCGAGCATCTCGCGATTTATCAGCAACTTTCAGAGTATCTTGGTATAGATTAGTCACCTCAACTGCAAAAGTTGAAACACTAGAAAAAAATAATAATAAACAAATAAGTAATCTAGACACAGGCCATTAATTCTTGCTTTTAAACTGGTTTGATCCTAAATCAAAGCCATAAACAAAGCAAAGTTAATTTAATGAACGGGAGATGAGTGAGTGATGAGTTAGTTAGCGAGTAGCGAGAGTAACGTTTAAAGCCTGACGTAGGTTGAACAGGGCATCTGAAGTGGATAGCTTAAACGCAAAAAAGCCCGACTCTTTCGAATCGGGCTTTCTCTAATTTGGAGCCTGGCGATGTCCTACTTTCACATGGCAAATGCCACACTATCATCGGCGCTGTTTCGTTTCACTAC
>NZ_JAKGBG010000089.1:0-5796 GCF_021532595.1 Pseudoalteromonas sp. OFAV1 | reverse complement strand
AGAATTTATCTCCGCAATCAAAGAATTTTTCGATGTGACCCTACCAAAAGTTGCAGGTTCGCTGGTATCCAGAATTACGGATAATTTTCAGCTACTCAAACCTGCATCTTCAAGTTGAATGGGTATAGCCATTTAGAAGCTAAACTTTCAACTTATAAACAACGCTTAAATGAACAGCGATTTAAAAGTTTGCTCGATGGTTTAACAAAATTACCCAACCGCGCAGCGTTTGATGAACGGTTTAATCAAGAGTTTCAATTATTTGATCTACAAGAGTCGGCAGTGACATTTGTAGTAATTGATGTAGACCATTTTAAATCAATCAATGACCAATATGGCCACAGTGCCGGTGACAAAACATTACAAGTCATTGCTAAAGCACTACAAAAATCAATACGTAAATCAGACTTTATTGCCCGTTACGGTGGCGAAGAGTTTGTGTTACTAATGAGTGGTATGTCACTTGAAAGTGCAGCAGCACCACTTGAAAAGTTGCGTAAGACAATTCAGGGTATTCCATTTAAATTCAAAGATAAGCAAGTAGAAATCACCATTTCTGCTGGCGCAACCCAGTTGAAAAAAGGTGATACCCCACTGATTGCCTTTGACCGTGCAGACGAAGCACTATACAAAGCCAAGAACGAGGGACGAAATAAAGTTTGCATTAGCAAATAAAGGCCTCATCTTGTTAGTAAGGTCTTTGACACACAATGATAAAGGCTCATTGACGAGCCAGGAGAGTGCTTATGTTAAAACAACTGAATCCTACAGGTGTACTGGATTTACTATCGCAACTAGAAGTTGATCTACTCGAACAATCATCCACCAGCGAGCGCTATAAATTATTTAGGAACTGTGTGCTCGCGGTTCTTAATGTGGGTAGCCACACTGACTCAAGCTCTGAAATTTACAACAAATACGAAAATTTCGATATTCGCTTATTGAGCCGCGAACGCGGGATTAAAATTGAGCTTGAAAACCCACCCGAATCAGCCTTTGTCGATGGCGAAATTATCACCGGTATTCATGAACATATCTTCTCGGTTATTCGCGATATTCTATTTATTTGTCAAAAATACGAAAAAGATTTAACTGAGCAAAAAGCCATAACTCATATGGTGTTTGACATGCTCAGGAATGCAGGTGCGCTAAGAGTAAATAGCGATCCGAGCATGATAGTTTGCTGGGGTGGCCACTCTATAAACGAAGTCGAATACAAATACACCAAGCAAGTTGGCTATGAGCTTGGGCTTCGTGGCTTAAACATTTGTACAGGTTGTGGCCCAGGTGCAATGAAAGGCCCAATGAAAGGCGCGACGATAGGCCATGCCAAACAGCGTATTACTAATAATCGTTATTTAGGTTTAACTGAACCAAGTATTATTGCCGCTGAGCCACCTAACCCAATTGTAAACGAATTAGTGATTTTGCCTGATATCGAAAAACGTTTAGAGGCGTTTATCCGTACAGCCCATGGCATTATTATTTTCCCAGGTGGCGCGGGTACCGCAGAAGAGCTGTTATATCTTTTAGGTATTTTACTGCACCCTGAAAACGAAAAACAATCTTTACCTGTGATCTTAACTGGCCCTAGAGAGAGTGAAAATTACTTTATTGAGCTGTGTAAATTCGTTGAGAAAACGCTTGGTAAAGAGGCACTTGATAAGTTTGAAGTGATCATCGATGACCCAGAGCGAGTTGGCAAAACACTCAAATCAAAAATGGCTGAAGTGCGTGAATACCGCAAGAGTCAAGGTGATGCATACTACTTTAACTGGACGCTAAAAATCGATAATGATTTTCAACAGCCGTTTGCACCGACTCATGCCAATATGGCGAGTTTGGATTTACACTTAGATCAGCCGACTCAGCAACTAGCCGCTAATTTACGCCGTGCGTTTTCAGGTATTGTGGCTGGTAATGTTAAAGACGAAGGCTTGCAAGCCATCAAGCAACATGGCCGATTTGTATTAAGTGGTGAGCCTGCATTAATGGCTGATATGGATAAACTACTTGCTGCTTTTGTTGAGCAAGGGCGAATGAAATTACCCGGTAGTAAGTATATTCCTTGCTATGAGATAAAAGCTTAACAGGAGACTATGTGACAACCCAGTTACTTTTAATAGATGCGTTAAATCTTATTAGGCGCATCTATGCTGTTGATAGTAATCAGAGTCATCACAGTGAAGAACATATGATAAAGGCAAGCTGTGCCCGCGTGGCACATGCTTGTAAAAAGTTACGTCAGCAAACTAATGCTACTCACGCGATTGCTGTGTTTGATGGTGAAAAAAGCTGGCGTTATCACTACTATGAGGCGTACAAAAGCACTCGCTCACCGATGCCAGATACCCTAAAACAAAACTTATCGCTTTTTAAACAAGCCATTGAACAAACAGGCATTGTGGTGTTTTCACCTAACAATGATGAAGCTGACGATATAATTGCCACGCTGGCACATAAAGCCGCGACTAATGATGTACCTTCTACTATCGTTTCTACAGATAAAGGGTTTTTACCATTTTTATCTGAGCAGATTGCTATTTATGATTACTTCAAAAAACAGTATCTTGAAGCCGACGACATTAAACAGCGCTTTAATGTTCCAAAACATCGACTCGCTGATTTTTGGGCTTTAGCTGGTGATAAAACCAATGACATACCCGGCGTGAAAGGTATTGGTAACAAAACTGCGCAGCAATTAGTAAATGAGTATGAGTCAATTGCAGCCGCAATCAACGACGATGAACTAAACCCTTCAGTAAAGCGTAAATTGAACGATGAGATGGATATGTTTGTTATTTCGAAAAATCTTGTGATGTTACGCACAGATATTCACTTAGGCTTTAGTTTAAAGCAGTTAAGGCTCAATTAATCGCAATCTCGTAGCGCACTTGGATATCACAGCGTATACTGCAAATTCGCGTTAATTTTAAAGAGTTACACATGTTTAAAAAGGTTTTCCAATATCTGGTGCTGGGTTTAGGTGTTTATGCACTTATCGCCACTCTTGTGATCACTTTTTATAAAGATGATCCACAAGCCATGATCTGGCAAGACCGTGAAGCTTTTAATAAACGTTACATCTCGAAACTATCTATCGATAAGCCTGAAAACTTAAACGCCGTACTTGATTACTTAGGCAGCCCAGACCTAACCTATGCTAAACGAGTCGAAGACAATGTTTGGCAAATCATTTTTTACCGTACGCAACACGTAAAATCGGATGGTATTACAACAATAGATGAGTGCACTGGCTTGCTGTTTAAAAATGGTCAATTAGTATTGTGGGGGCCAAGTGCCTATGAAAGCTATCAACAAGAAACCTAACCGCTTATGATGGAAAACGTGACGCCTCGTGAGTTGGCACGCTTATTTGATAGTACGCACCAGTTGCTCAAGCTTTATTATCAAAAGCAGAAATGGTCGCAAATTTATCCTTTATTAAGCAACCTTGCTGAGCGATATTACTTAATCTACCAAGCCTGCCCAAAAGGTATGCAAGCGCAACTTAGCTTATATGTTCCTAATCATGGCTACACAACAAATTTAGTTGTTAACCAATGCGTTATTGCTTGCATTCTATGTCGTAGCCTAAATTACAACCAAGCAATTAGTGAACAAATTATTAGCTGCTGTTTAGCTAATTACCTGTGCGTACAAACTCAAAGCAATAAGTTAGCTGCCTGTGAAAAGCTAACATTACAAGATAAAAAACTTTGGCAGAGTCGTCACCAGCTTGCTGCAAAATTACTGCAAAGCTCAGGTCCTCATACATTATCTATTCAGCATTTATTAGCGCGGTTAAATAAATACAAACAAGCACTTTTAAGTGCGCCAAAAATTATGATTTATGACGGAGCAACAACACTTGTAGCTTTAGCTAACATTATCGCCATGAATACCACTTATCGTGAATCTGGTGGGCATATTAGTATACATAAAGCATTGGCTGATATTTATCTTCGTACACCTAATGAGTTTGCTCAAAATGCAATAAAGGCGCTCATTGCGCACATAGGCCCATACATTCCAGCAAGTGAAGTAAATTACGCTGAACGCATTCTTATCTATTTAACCACCGATGAGCAAGGTAGGCATATTTTAGTCGATGCTAGCCGCCCAGAAAAAGTACGCTGGCATCGCATCAAAGCTAATTTGAGCATTTTAGACAAACAAAGAACATGTAAAGACACGCGTTTGCTCTACACCGTATGGTTTAGTGAGAACATCAATTTTACAGAACCACCACCTATAAATCAGCAACGCAGACAGCAATACTTAGCATTAATTAGTGACTTAAAAGTATCAAAAGAATACAGCTATCGTGGTTTAAATAAGCTGTTAAGTCCCTACCCTGAATTAATTACGCAACTTACAATTGCCGCTAAGCCCTATAATAAAGAGCAGCAAAGAGCCAAAGACTTGCGTCATTGTTTATCGATGGTTGGATACGACAATGCACCGGCAATCATTCAGAAAGTATTATTTCAACGCTTAGTAGCAACAACTACTCACCCACTGTTTCAGCATATTTCTAAACGACTTGAAAATATGGTGCGGATTATTCAAGCATTGTTTAAACACTCTGACTCAGTGCAATTTGAACACGTGAGCTTGCCATTATATGCCTACGTTTTATACCTTTGCGAATATCAAGCTACGAGCCTGTCTCGAAAAACTATATTTGAACAAGCCGAAGAGCATGTTATTAGCCCACCATTGGCCTGCCTATTTGGTGTTAATCACCTAGATCAAGCCCCATTAACTGAATATTTAAATCAGCTAATTGGTGACAACGTCTGGACTCAACATTTACTGGCTAGTGAACAACACAAAAAACAGCAACTCACCATAAATGAGAAACATTGGATAGCTATTAAATTATTTACTTATTATGTTTTTCAACCAAAAGCTTTATTTAGCAGCTGGCAAGAGCAAATCATTTTCGACAGCCTATCGGCTGCTGGTTGGGACTCAAAAGCTAATTTTTATGCATATTTGAAAAATTGCGAGTTTGCAGACAATTTTTAGAATGTGTTGTTAAAAAGTGCGAAAACGTTAAATAAATATGAACTTTAGTCTGTTTATAGTCAGTATTCACAGGATAAACTGGTAAAAAGCTGAATAAATTGCTATAAAAGCCGCTTAAATTTTCAAACACATCCACGTAAACCTTCTAACAAGTAAATCGCATGCTATTTCGCGACGAGTTTACGTGTTTATCTACTCATAAATAGGAAAAGTAAATGGCTAAACAAACCATCACAGTGATCAAAGGCGACGGCATTGGTCCTAGCATTATTGATTCAGCACTTGAGATCCTTGAAGCTGCAGGTTGCGATTTTGATTATGAATTCGTTGATGCTGGCCTTGCTGCCCTAGAAAAAACTGGTGAGTTACTTCCGCAAGAAACAATCGACACAATCGCGCGTAACAAGATCACTTTAAAAGGCCCATTAACTACACCAGTTGGTGAAGGTTTCACTTCAATCAACGTGACTTTACGTAAAAAGTTTGGCCTATATGCTAATGTTCGTCCTGTTAAATCATTTGCAGGTACACAAGCTCGTTACGACGATATCGACATCATCACTGTTCGTGAAAACACACAAGGTATGTACTCAGGTCTTGGCCAAGTTGTATCTGAAGATGGTAACGAAGCAGAAGCAATGTCAAAAATCACCCGTGAAGGTGCAGAAAAAATCGTAACTTTTGCATACGAGCTAGCGGTACGTGAAGGCCGTAAAAAAGTAACGGCTGTTCACAAAGCTAACATCCTTAAATCAACATCTG
>NZ_JAKGBG010000088.1:0-6021 GCF_021532595.1 Pseudoalteromonas sp. OFAV1 | reverse complement strand
CAATGCAGACAACAATGCATCATTGGTTATAAAGAAACGGGCAATCAATCTCATTTTAGACTCTGGAACGGAGTTGTCTGACGATGGAGTTCTCAGAACTAAGTCAGATAGTGGACGTGGAGGCAATTGTAAGACTAGCCGAGCCAAAAGCTCGATTAGCAGTGTCCAACGAAGCGTCAAAAAAGAAAGGTTAGTAGCTTAGGCTACTATCTTGGAAGCTCGGAGCTTTAGCTCCGAGTAGTTCACTATACTTTTACTGGGTTTGAAAGTCTGTATTGGCTCTCCAAACGAGAGCTATCAGCATTTAACCATTCATCTAATGGGTTATCCTCGAACCATTTTTTGTGGAGTCTAGCTTGTTCATTGTATTTATCTAGTAATGACTCATATTCTCGTTTAGTAATGATTTTTTCGATTGAACGGCCAAATCGTTTGGCAACAGCTGGCTCAGCTAGGCCGACGATACCTGTAGGGAAAACTAAGTCGTCAAAACTAAGCTCAGTTGAGATTCTATGTACTTTTTCGCCATTTCTTATGTATATAAATGTAAGCTTGTCTTGTTTAGCTTCAAGATCATTAAAAAATGAATCCAATATTTTTCGAACAGGTCGCTCTTTGTCGTTTCTTCTTACTTGAAAGACAACCATAGAACGTGGGAAAGATAAGATCCGTTCTAAATTTTCGCTACGGCATAACCATTGATCAAATGAGGCAATATTAGATAGTTCTAAACCACCTGAACGGTAATCTAATAGTGAAGTTTCATCCATATATAACTTACGCTGGAAAACGTGTAATTTGTCGTCAGCTGTTGCAGGATTACCATCTTGGATCTGAACAATATCCTCGGAAATGCCCGTATAAAGAGAGATGTTTTGGATTCGTTCCTCAGCGATATTTTGCATATTCTTAAACTGAAGCGCAGAAATTGACAGACCTTTTGATGCTGCCATAGACCATTTAGCTAGCCCTTCATTAGCTGATTTCAACTTATTTTCGAGCTCAGGTAATTTAACATCTCTCGCTTCCATAAGCTCATTTTTAAGTGCATCTACGGCGCCATGATTAATAATAGTGCTAAGACCGGTTGATGTAGATACTGAAGAGTTGCTTGCAATTTTATTAGTGAGCCCTAATTCGCTAACCAAAGAATTTATTTGCCCAATTATGGATACAGTTTCACCCTTGTAGTGACCGATTGAATTTGAAATGATTGCATCAGGGTTGCCTTCAAGAGATACTTGTTTGTTGATGTCATCAAAATGGACGCGAACACTATTATATCCTTGACGCGAATCAGGCTCTTCAACTTGGATATAGTTTGAACCGATATGAGTGATACAACCGAACCAAGCATCTCTACTTAAGTCATGAAAAGCAGGTAGGGATTTACGGTAAAATTCGTCTGCCTTAACCCAAACCCATTGGCCTACTTTGAGTTGCTGAGCATCTTCGATAGAGATGTTATTTATGATGTTTTTAGATAATTCAGACATTTAATTCCCTGCTTTAAAACTTACCTGTTGATGCTTTCAGTTTACAAAAAATGCGCTCTATTGGCAATATTTAAAGATATTTAGATAGAGCACGTAACTGTTAATTTAATTTCGAGCTAAAAATGCATGGAATTGCGTAAAACGCCCCATAAAAGTTGACTGTAGAATGTCTACCTTCAGCGTTTTTCCATCAAAATGCTTTATTAAATGAGCTTCATGTGAGGCTTTTTTGCATTCAGAGTAGGTTTTTCTATGAGTAAAGCCTTCATTAAGTAGCATCTTCTCAAGGTCTTGGCCGCAGTGGGATTCAAAATCAACATTCACAGACTCACCTTCAGATGCCTGTTTTACATAGTACAACTGATGAGCTTTGTTCAATTCTTTTGAACAGCTATCAAAGAACGCCTTTTTGCTGGCTACATGTTCTTTTGTTGCAAGCCCATCAAGGTGCAAGTTTTCAGGGGAAAGACCTGACTGAATTGATGCTTTCAAAGAAGAAATTTGTTTAAGACTTAATTGATTAATGTCCATCAAAGGTTTATTAAATACCTTAAGAATAGCATTTTCTTTGTTTATGAGAGTTTGTAGATTTTCCATACTATAGCCTTATTTGATTTTGTAAGTTGATGATATCATTTCGCAACTAATTGTGCAATAAAAAGATACCGGTTATTTCTTATGTGGTACGCCACCAAATGCCAGCTGCTCGTAGATGGCATTTAAAATGTCATAATCCCACACATCTAACCTTCTCTGTGGAAATGGCAACTTAAAGAAGCGTAATTGTTCAGCGCGAGTAAGGTCTTTCCAATAAAAGCCGAATACTGGAAATTTATTGGACCAAAACTTTTCTAGAGATAGAAGCCTATTCTGCCCATCTACAAGCCAACCTGAGTATTTAGCTGGAGAGCCATCATCATTATAACCAGTCTCGTGTACAATATAGTCATTACCGATAGGAAGTTGAAGTATTAGGCTTTCGATAAATTTCACTTCCTGAGCGACGCTCCAGCAAGGCTCTCTTTGAAAGTCAGGAATAGGGAAGCCACAAGTATAACGGTCAGAAGTATCATGTGTTTGATTTTCTGGCGTCGGGTTACTTAACCATGTTAGATGCTTTTGAAAATTGCGGTAAATAGTTTCTAAATCGAATTGATATGATCTACCAGTATCAATTCGATTTGGAAAGCGTTCGGATAGAGACATCATAAGACCTTAAATGTTGATAGTAGGGTTATTTTAGCAATAAAAAGATATCAAATCAACTATTGAGAATGAATTAACAATATAGGAAAATAGATGATTAAAAATATTATTTTCGATATCGAATACATTTATTAAGAATTATTATGACAGAAAAAATTGTGATAAATAAAGATTTGGGTATGCCAGTTGGCAAGCTAATGGCCCAAGTAGCTCACGCAGCATCTAATTTGGTCTTAGACCGCTTTGCATACAATAAAGATGGTAATTTAATTGTGCCAAGGCATGATTATGTATCAATTAATTGGCTAAATGAGTGGGCAGAGAGAGATTTTTCAATTGATTTTGTCTTTGTAAGTAAAATTGAATTGTTATCCATATCAGAATTAAAAGAAGATACCGTTTCATCAGTAGTAGATGAGGGGAGAACATGTTTTGATAACGAGAGAACCCTAACAGTTGTAGGAACAGTCGCGCATAGAATGAATACTTACTCGAAATCAACTCACTTAATGTTGGATGATGAAGTGAGGCAGTATTATGTCGTCAAAGACAAGAACAAAACGTTAATAGAGCTATTAAGTACGGTATCTAAGTTAGCGATATTGGCCATTTTTTCGCGCATTGAGATGGTTGACGGCGATATGATAATTAATCTAAAAAGCAATCTGAAATTAAAAAGGTGGATTGAGGGTTATTACCCTAAGATAGTGTTATCGGAAAGGGCTAATAGAAGCCTAGAATGCTGTGATGAGAAAGCCTACCTAGTTTCTCAAGATGGCTCGGTGGCTGTATATGATTTTATGCAGAAAGATACTGCAAAAACTTATTTCACAAAAAATAATTACTGCTTGATGTAATTATTTTTTGTGGTATTTTTGAGCAGCAATTAATTAAAAAGGTTATTTATATGAAAATTAGTATGTCTATTGTCGTGATTGCGTTGGTTGGTTTAGCTGGCTGTTCTTCAAGTGCTAAAAAGCCTGTAGAGCCAGCACCTGTAGTAAAGAAAGTCGAAGTTCGCTCAGAGCGCCTTGATGTTAAAGAAACAGTATCAAAGCTGCTTAATTATTGTGAAAAGTGGGCGAAAGCCTATGAAGCTAATCTAGGCAAAGATCCGAAAGAAGCATTCGAAGAGTGTGTTGATCTAACTTCCAGTAATATGAAGAAAAAAGCAGCTGAGCGCATGTCGGGCTCAAATGAAACTACATATCGTTCGTTTCCTTTCGATGCGAGCTAATACTTATAAGCTGGGCCTTAATTAAGGCTCAGCTTTACTTCTAATATTTCTTTTTCATTAGATGTGAAAGTAATATCTTCGATTAGAATAGTCTCCTCTGTAACTAGCTCGAAATTACGAGTATTTACCTTAATGTCCAACTCTTTGAGCCGCTTTAATGCTCCTAGACAAGGCTTAGTTGGATCAGAGTGACATGCCCATGTTTTCCCTTTTATTAGCTGCATACCAATTATCTCGTATGGTGTAGGTAGACATCCATAGTTTTGTATGGTTTCAGATTCCTCCGTATGCGCAAAAGGGCAAGCTGTCTTTGAACATTTTTTTCTGCACATATTTAATTCTCATTTAGTAGTTTAAGTAAAAGATTACGCATGATAGAACGCTCACTCGAGATTGAGTGGATTAGGCTTATAGGAGTAATGGCGCCAAACTTTAAAAGTGTTAAAAGTTTGTCTTTATCTATTCTTCCATCAAACACCGAGCATTCCGATAAAAAGTGAGCGATATTGTTATGTAGCGCTCTTGTGGTAATAAATTTATTGTAAAACTCATAAACTAGACTTATTTCAAAAAGATTATTGTTAGCCTTAATGTTAGAAAGTAAGTTTCCTGATGAAATCAGTGTATCAATATTAGCTGAACATTTGATAGAGCGGCAGATTGAAAAAACCTCATCATCAGTCAGTTCAACAACGGATGACAAATCTTTAGTTTTAAGAATGTCTTGGATTTTTTTAGTCATGCATAATACTTAATATATAAGGCTTTAATTCTGGTTTGGCCTGTCTCATGACGGACAATGGCGTTTCTTCCTTATTAACTAGTAACATTACACGATAGATCTTTGATATCAAGTGAATATGGCCAGATGCGTAGCATGTCTCGACTAACTTGTCAGAGTTAATTTCTAGTGACTTATACGTATCAATTTGCAATGCTTTATTTGCACATGAAGCTATTAAATAAGATGCAAAAAGTGAGCGATTGTTCTTGTTTTCAATACGTTTAATTTTGTCACAAATGAAAGCACGGTATGATTGTTCTTTTGTTTTTGCTATCGAAGTAAAAGTTGAACTTTCTGGTACAAATTCTGAAATATCATAAATATGGCGTCGGGTTTCCTGTATACCGCTATTGATACTGTATTCAGATGTATTAAATAAAAGACCATTAGTAATCAAAGGTTTAAGAGAGTCGGGATCATTATTCTCAATAGCTTTAATGAAAATGTTGCTAAAGGCTTGAATTTTATATCCAGCTGACATTTGGTTGAAATGATATTTTTTAATAATGTCGATAATTGGTTGGTAAGCAATACCTGAAGAATCTAGGATTGTCTTGAAGTTAAACATAGAAACGATGTTCTCTAAATGTGCCATGGTTATATAGATATTATCATCAACACAGTTATCTAAAAGGTACTTTTTAGTAACGTCTTTATACCCCATTAAGTTCTCAAGAATAACCGCATACGCATAACCGAAGCTAAGAGAAGTAGTTTTTAAAGAGTGTTCCCCAGTGAATGATTTTATTAAATACGAGTAGGCTTTATTACGTGTTGTACACGGTTTGTTTTCTTGTTTAGAAAGAAATGTCATTAATTCAATTAAGTAAAAAATTAGGCTTATTGATTTCTCGCTATTGAAAAAGTGGGGCCTAATGTTAGTGGATAGTTTAATTAGTAGCAAGTCAATATGCGTATCCGGCACATCATTTGTTTTTAGCAAGTGGAGAATGCTAAATAAGATATCGGCAGAAATATCCATCTTGCATTGCTTTCTTAGGTCTTGATTATAAGATTGAGCATTAAGATGAAATAAGATAGCTTTAATAGACTCTACATTGTTATCACGACGAAATTTTTTGAACCTTTTAATGTCAGCACTTACTTTGTGATCCAAGAATTTATATATAGATTTGGAATTTTTCTCTTTATACAGATTATTAAGGCCAATCTTCATTGCTTCTTTAATTGTTTCAGTTTCGAACCCAAGTTGATTGCGAGTCCTTGATACATCCTTGTAAATCGAATGTGAAGTTGCATTTATCTTGTTATTCAAAAATGTATCATGAGCTAAGCGA
>NZ_JAKGBG010000087.1:0-6278 GCF_021532595.1 Pseudoalteromonas sp. OFAV1 | reverse complement strand
CGGAGTTGTCTGACGATGGAGTTCTCAGAACTAAGTCAGATAGTGGACGTGGAGGAAATCGTAAGACTAGCCGAGCCAAAAGCTCGATTAGCAGTGTCCAACGAAGCGTCAAAAAAGAAAGGTTAGTAGCTTAGACTACTATCTTGGAAGCTCGCGAGCTTTAGCTCCGAGTAGTTCACGGTAATTGTACCTATCGATATTTAACGCAAACAAGCGCTAACAGGTCAATATTATTTACCTTTAAGTTTAAAGTATGCTTGTCTCAAAGATGAAGCGTAGGTCTCAAGTGAGGCTTGCTCGTCATCAACCTCTTGTTCCATTTTAAATGGGTCAAATTCGGTTTCACGGCCGCTATCATAATCCGTCATGGCCTCTTTAGCGAGGTCTGAGTGATTGAGATGGTCAACAATTCGCTTATTTAACGCTTTAAGTGCATCAATAAACGGCAGTTCAAAGTCGCGAGAGTCATCTTCAAATTCAACAAGAACGGTAAGGTTTGAGATGGCTTCGAATTGTTCATCTAAATTTTTCTGAGTATATGAACCTAAAGAGTTTTGAGCAACAGCCACTTCAAGTCGCTCAAGAGCTTTGTCGGCGATAGCTAATGATTCTTTCATAGCTAATACCTCAGCCATAGATGCATCTGTCTCAGCTTTTAACTGTTCGCTAACTTGGCCAAGAACAGTATCAATGTGTTCAAATCTCTCTTTAACGCTCATAATAAATCTCAATCTTATGTTTTAAGTTAAGTGTATTGTTGCACAAAAAAGATATTTGTACAACATATTTATTTACTTTTTAATGCGTCAAACTTTGAAGCAAGTGTTTTTTGACAGTTGGCTTTAATTTGAATTCCTGCATAGCTTGAAGAGGGGCAATATCCAGCGTTTCAATTAGTAGCTTAGCAGCCAGAGCGTTCGTTGTGCTCTCCAAAGCTTCTTGAATCTTCTTATGGCTTGCAGCTAGAATTCGACAGTATGCTTCGCCTTTTAATGTGCTTGAGTACTTGTCATTCTGACTTAAATAAAGTCCGGCACAAGCGCTTATGCTTCGCTTAGAATACTTGTAAGTCATATCTAAAGAACGCTCAAAGTTCTCTTTTAATTCTGGGTTATCATTAATAGCTGAGATCAGTGCTGTGATGATCCAAGGGTATTTAGGGGCTAAATCACCGATGCTCTCAGAATGTCTTGTGCTTGGGCGTATAATGAAAGTGTAAAAATCGTTGAAAAGGTGCTTGTATAACTCTACAACTTTCTCAAAAATCACTTTAGTTCGGATTGTATAGCGGAGCATGTTATTAGGAAAGATCGAATTTAAACTAAGGGTTTCACTTGAGAAGAACTTGCGAGCCAAAACAGGATCTTGTGCGTATTCATCAAGTGTTTTGATGACAATTTGCGCATCGACATTGCAACTTAGGGCATGAATGTAAGAACCAAATTCATTAATTAAATCGATACCCTCTCGAGTAGCATACACATGTAAGAAAGCAGATTTAACCAAACTAAGATGGTTGAATTGAGCTAATTGATTACAAATTACGCCAAACGAGTGTTCGTATCTATCGCCATCGAGTCTATCTAAAAGAATACATAGCTTCTCTTCTGTTAAGTTTTCTGTAATGGTTTTATTTTTGAATATAGATAAGGCGCCATATTCATCAACCTTCAGTAAAGGGTTGATTTGACAAGCTACAATAAAGTCATCTAAATCATGAATAGAGGAAATGGTTTCCTCGCGATTAAGGTTGATCTCGTTATCATTTTGTAGTTGATTTAAGTAGTCACTCATACCAAACTTAAACAGAGATTTAATAAATGTAGGCTCATTGTCGAGGCGTAGAGGGCGGTAGTGCTCGATTAATTCAATCAACATATTTTTAAAGACTGAAAGCTCTATAGCGCCCACAGATAAGATTTTGATGAACTCAGGCAAAAGCTTAGGTGTGATAATCTCTTTGATTTCATATTTGTTTAACACAGAAGCAAATAAGTCTACTCTGCCATGTTTAAAAATACGGCCTAAGAAATGTTCGTTTCGATTTTTAGGGTCATATTGCAACGGTGTTGGATCAACATGCTGAAGAAGTGTATTAAACATATAAAGCTGCATTTCTGGATCGCGCTCAATACCATAGTGTTTAGGTGCTGATAATGCGCCATTCAAGAATAAATGGCCATTCAAGTCGCTATTGTTTGCAAGCAGGTAATCGAAGCATTCTACAGAACTACTTGTAATTGCTTTATCTAGGCAAGTGCTAGACTCTTTATGGTCGTTGGCCCCTTTTTCAATGGCGAACATCACCAAGTCGAGCTCACCCGCCTCAGAAGCGTTTCTCAGTAGATTGTTAAGGGTAGATTCGCGATTACTATCTGACATATTGATTCCCTGCTATGTTAAACGTTTATTATGGTAATTAAAGACTAAGTTTATAGTTAATAAGAAACTTAATGTTTGGTTCATTCGTGTATGAAGTAAAGACTTCCTTTAGTCGGGCAACAGTTTTATTAGTGATGTCTGAACAGGTATCACTGTAACTAGAGACAAAGTTGCTAATAAATTCAAAGAAATCCTCCTGAGCGGCTTTAGGTGAAATAATAATGTAAATAGACTCATCATTATCAGAAAGCACTTCAAAATGCTCTGGGTTTGCGCAAGACGTTGCGTAATCAGCTATCGCTTGTGCTACATGAAGAAATACACTGATGTTAACAATAGCAAGCAATCGCTGACCATGTCGCGGATCTGTTAATGTTGCAACATTAAAATGGCCCGTACTTAAAAGGTCGTCATAAAACTGTTCTATAGCCAAGTCAGTTGTAGCAGCTGAATAAGTTCGAGCTGGTGCATCATTAGAACCAATAAAAATAGATGTAGCTGTAATAGAAGACATAAGATTCACTATTGTTGTTTTAAAATCGCAAAATTGCGTCTAAGAATACTTAATTTTAAGGATTTAGAAGGGTGATGTCACCCTTCTTTTAGTGGGAAATGAACCCGTCTGCTTGTTTTGTGAGTCTACGTCTAGCGCGTTCATGTGAGAGTGAGGTTACGTTAGCCTCTTTAATTGCTCTGCGCTCTTTAAGTTCGGTCGCATAGGCGGTTTCTGTTGGTGTGTTATTGACTTTAGCGTCACGAAGCTCGTCTTTAATAGCTGAGATTTTAGCTTTAATTTTGAGTGCATCAGCGTGACAATCATAGAATTGTTGAGCAAAATCTTCAGATGCCCAACGCCCACGGATAAAACCTTTTGCGTATACATCAAGTGAACTTTTTTCAAGTTTTTTAAGTTCTGATTCTAGATTATTAAGTGTAGTAATAGACATCTTTCTGTACTCAGTTGTTTAGCTTAAGGTCTATTATACACGCCTAGAGATGTACTTCAAGTGTTATTTTTCTTTTTCGAGATAAACTTTCTGAATTTCTTGATGGGCCTTTTTATATCGCTGAACCCCGTTATTTATAGTGTTCGGTTTTGCGCCAAGTAGCTTAGCTGCATCGACTTGGCTAACGCCCTCCACTAGCACAAGTTTAGCGGCCTTTACAGCGACACTATCTACATTGCCACCCATTAATTTAACCAATGTGTTAAGTTGTTCTAACGTCATTTCATGACTTCCTGATGTTGTGGTTTTTATTTAGAATGATTTAGCTCTTTCGAGCTTATAAGTGATTTTGATGTCATCACCTTCATGCTTGCCAATAAGCGCCTTACGAAAGTCCAGAACAATGCCAGCATTCATCATTAAGTCACTATTTTGGTCAGTCAACTTGTCCAAGAGCAAGTCAAAATCAAGTGTATGTCTATCAATAACCCCTTCAATTAAGCTTGGGTGTTCTTTGTTATCAATCGAAAGGTGATCGTAGATATCTACTAAGGCAATGGCAAGTTCCCGGCAAACGTTTAACTGTCTCATGCTGTAATTCCAAGTTATCCAATGTTGTTATGGTAGCGCCAAACGACAATTTTTAAAAGCCACTTAAGAGAGTAAGGAGCGTTTAATTAAGGGCCTTATTTTATATCAAATAAAGATAAAACTCAAGGTGGAGCAAAGAAAATAAAAACTAGAAATCGATTTATCTTTTCTTGCATTAATTATGATATCTTGCTACTATACACTTACTGGTTAGGTGATACGACGTTGAAGTTCGTATTAGGTGGCCAAGAGGGAGCGGTCCCTGTCGCTATCCACTCTATAAATATAGAGCACGGTGCAAACTTAGAATATCCACAGTATGTAGTGGGAAAATACGAAAAATGACAATGTATCCTTATATTTCAAATACAAGGCTGCTTTGTGTAACGGATAGCCACAATCAACAATAACAGCCGACTATTTGGAGATAAGAATATGACTAAACGTACTACAATCACGTTACCTTCTACAGTTGATGCTTTTCGAGATGCACTGAGAATAGCTATCTTAACGTACAGCGAAACACCGGTTAAAAACGAAAATAAACTCAATGAGTCACTTGCAAAATCTCTAGATTTTGACAACTACGACCAGCTAGCGCCTCTTATTAAAGAAATCGAAGCTAACGATGATATCCGCGCCTATGAAATTGACTTTTGCTATGAAGGTGAACAGTTTCTTGGCATAAATGATTACTACATCCCTACAGATTTAGTTCACAATGAAATTGTGGAGTACACGGTAGTAGACCGAGAAGAACGAATTAAAGATCTATATCGGTTTATTTCAGAAGCAAATAGTTCATGTGAACCGCACGTCCGTGCAGATATTCCAGACATGGAAGCTGATCTTAAAACTTTGCAGGCCAGTGAAGAAAAGAATGTACTTGAAGCATATGGCACTAGTGGATTTTTTGCGGGTGATGATGATCCAGTGCTATTTAATAAGCTATGCGATGAAATGATTGCAGCAGCGAAGAATTATTTTAATGAAACATGCGGTACTCAAACTAAAACTGGCAAGAAGTTTGATGAAGTAGAGTATTTATGGGGCGAAGAAGAGTGTGACAGCGTTTATGCTGATGAGATAGTACTGATCCCGAAGATTATTATTGATAATGGTGACGATCTGGTTAAGGATATTGCACGTAAGCCGTTTACGGGTGATTTTCCAGAAGGTTATATGCCTGCGGTATTAAGTAAATCGGGCTTATGGGAGCCTATCGAGATCATGACTCGAGTTACCGTTAAAGTGGCATTGAATGAATGCATTACAGTGTTTGATATGCACGATGACGACCTTGAGTTCGAACCAACAACTGATGTTATTTTAATTAACGTTAGTGAAGATCAAATTGCCAATGCCGCGCTTGATGTGTTTTCTGAGCATGTCGGCTTGTCACTACCTGAACAATTTACATTATCAGTGACAGCAGCAGATGGTAAAGAATATGAAGTTTCAGATGAACCAACGAGCTATACATTATCAGAGTGCGGCATGTTAGCTTAAGTCATTACACACAAACTGAGGGTATCTGATAAATACTCTCAGTTTTTTGTTAAATTATGATAAGCCTTTTAACAAAGCTTGAAATACACGCCAATGCGTGTATAATTGGTCTTAAGATAAGTTAATTAATAGGCACAACGGAATGAAAAGTTTAAGCGAAGTACGTAAAATCGAACAGCAGCAAGATACTCGCTACAAAGCACGAAGAATGGCTTTTAAACTATTATCAAAAGCTTTTGATGAATATGCTTATGAACCTTTGTTAGCTTTAATGGATAAGCTTAGAAATGGTAAAGCTTTAACTTTATCGGAATTTAAAACAGTCAATGGTTGGGCCGAGAATTACGGTAAACCTATTCCAAATGAAAAAATGACATTGGTAAAAAATGCGCTGATGGATACACTCATTCTTCGACACTTTAACCAATTTGGCCAAGAGCTACGCTAATTAAAGCGGCTCTTTCTTCACTATTTTAAGGGCAATGAGTTATGCTAACGTTATTCAAAGCGCAAATTACGCAAGTTGGTTCAAACTTGCATATGCTATTAGAAGTGACTCAAAGCTTGTCAGAAGCATCATTTGTTAGTTTTAATTTACTACAAAATGGCACCAAACAGATCACGGCAATTCATGATATGAAAACAAATTGCACTGCATGGTCGAAACTTATCACTATACATAGCCTTTGCGATAACGCTCCAACATTTGAACAAATGTTCGACACATTCTCGCCTGCTTTAGCTGCGAGTCAAGGCGAACGGTCTTGACTTTAATGAAGTAGGAATTATTATGTACTGTATATGCATACAGTTAAATAGAGGGCGATTTGTTAACCGGTATTCGGTTTC
>NZ_JAKGBG010000086.1:0-6604 GCF_021532595.1 Pseudoalteromonas sp. OFAV1 | reverse complement strand
AAAGAACACTGGAGAAGAGGTCATTGGCGTAATCAGTTTTATGGGGAGGCACGTTCTGAACGGAAGTTAATTTGGATCAAGCCAACACTAGTTGGACATCATGCTAATGAACAATCTGAAAATACAGCTCGTGTATATAAAGTTCATAACAAGTGAAGTCATAGTTACAAAGAAATTGAGCAATACTTGGTTAGGACTCGTTAACCTAACCTTTTCTTTGATTATATTGATTAGTAGATATATTAACTCCATTGGGAATAGTTAAGCTGAATTCATAAGTAACTATCAGATTATTATGAAATTAATGGTTTTAAAATATGTATTATTGGTTTATAATTATTGCAATAAAAAGATAGGAGGTGCAGGAAGTGAAATGTTTTGATTGCAATCATATAAATCAACCGGGTGCTAATTTTTGCACACAGTGTGGTAAAAAATTTAAAAAGAAAAACGATCAGCAAAGTCATGATCATAATGAAGGTGAAGATAGTCCAACGCCTCCAGTAAGTAGTGTTGCATCAAAGCTGATAGCTGTGGATAAGGAAATTCAATCAAAAAATCATAAATTCCTCTTTTTCTTCTTTGGCATTTCAGCTATCTGCCTTACTTGGGCTTGGAACAGTAGTGCAAATTATTCAGGTCTATTAATGCTTATAGGTATTGTGTTTTTATTCATTCCTGTTGCATTTTATGGATCATTCAAAAGAAAGCAAAGTCATTACATAGAAGCAATATCGCCACTTAATAGAGGTCATTTCTGTTACAATTGTGGTGGGAAAGGTATTTGGCGAAGTACAATATATAAAACAAATACAGTTGAAGTGAAGTGTTCAAGGTGTAAAACATTTCTTTGGTATGAATAACACTCTTGTATTTTTTGATTAAGGTGAGATCAATCAGATCCACCTTTTTTAAGTTTTTAAATACTTAACAGTAGGGATACAACAGTGGTAGAACATATTATTTCATATACACCAGAAAGTTCATCTCTTAATAGATATGACTACCAATATTTACGTCTGCAAGGTATGGCATTTTGTGAATCTAATTGGCATCAAGGAGAAAAACTTTCAGGTATTCTATTATGCTTTTTGGAACGCAAAGCAGAAGAGTATGGTATCGAAAATGTTGATTTACCAGACTGTATGGGTGCTGTAATGTTTCAAGTTAGTTTAGGCTTCGATCTTTTTAAAGCGGCATTAGAGAGGTATCAAGAAGCTTTCTTAGGTGAAATGAAATAAAGTGCTATAAATACATCAAAAACAAAACTTAAATCAAATGGCCCACTCTATAAATTGACGTAAGATTTCTTATTAATAACTGGCTATTGTCTTATGAAAATAGCCAGTTATTAGCTATCTTGGTATATCTTGCATAAAAAGCCGAACTTTAAGGAACGGCTTGATGTGAGTGAAATAAAGACATAAATAAGCTAATTGCTTTAGAAGTATGGTGTTGTACTACCATCCTTGCTAAGGCCATAGGTGCTGAAGTAACCGGGTGTCGGTTCTTGAACTGTTTTGGTCTTAATAAACAAAGAAAACTTCTTTTTATTAGAAAGACTTTTTAATTTCATGTAAGGGAAATATCGCTCAACTTTGATTTTGAGTTTTTTTCTGCGTTCAACAGTTCGGTCCCTTAACGTCTGAACGAAAGCAGCATCATCAGGAACTTCTTGAATTTTGCTTACAGTTAAATCAGGCTCTTCTAATAGAGCACTAAGTGAAGCGTTTCTTAAAAAAACAAGTAAATCGCCTTTTGTGCCAAACACTCTCATCGTTTCACCGAATGAGGTAACATTCTCATTTTTATGCTCTTGCATAAATGGGAAGTTAATCCCAATAGGAGATTGGCCATCAACTTTAGTGACAGCGTGTAGGATTGAAACTACTTTTGCAAATAAGATAGAAGCG
This sequence comes from Pseudoalteromonas sp. OFAV1, assembly GCF_021532595.1. NCBI lineage: Bacteria > Pseudomonadati > Pseudomonadota > Gammaproteobacteria > Alteromonadales > Pseudoalteromonadaceae > Pseudoalteromonas > Pseudoalteromonas sp. OFAV1. The sequence continues at coordinate 4,691 of NZ_JAKGBG010000086.1, read as the reverse complement.
ACTTTACTACCTTCATTTGATTTAATTTCAAAATAATAACTCGACATATTTACCTACTTCTTTTTACTGTTACCAGAGAATAGTCCACCACGGATCAGACATGCCGCCATAAAGTGAATATCGTGATCTGAAATTTCGCTCAATGATTTAATCGATTGAAGTTCATCATTGAATGAAACCAGATTCTTTTCAAGCAATGTAAAAATATCACGTTTTGTTTTATGTCGAATTGCAATGTTTTTAATGCGGTCAATACCAAGAGGTTCTACTGCAATAGCGCGGCCATCAGAGTTTTCAAACCATGTGTCAATGGTTCGAATAGCGTTACCGATTTTCGAGCTATGGAAGATAGCTTGACGTTTATTGCCATCATAAATAATTGACGACAAAGTTCGGTCTTTTTTACTGTTCTCGCTAGAATCAATAAACTCTTGAGATGGGAATACCTCTTCACCATCACACATAGGTTGTTCTGAAGTGATGTTAAGAATAACGGTGCCAGATTCGCCAGATAAACCTTTCGCTACAATAGATGATAGTTCTTCAATTTGGCTGTTGTTATCAACTAAAAATTGGCTTTCGTTTTCAAGTTCATATTCAAAGTTAAAATCACCGGCCGCTGTCGAAACTTTGATACTTAATGACTTACTTTGGTTTTTGTTACGCCATAAAAATTTACCTGTAACGACATTAGTAACATATAACTTTGCTAGATGCTCAAAACCATTAAGGTTTTTATAGTTTTGAATAAATTCATTCAAGATGTCAGAAAATGAGGTGTCATTTGAGTTGTCAGGAATAAATGAGTTATTCATGAACTTCAGGGAAAATTTTACAACTAGAGACTTAGAGCCTGACTGTAAATATGCACTGTCGATTTTATGAATATTACCAGCAGCTAAGTCTTCAGATGTTTTATTACCGTTCGCACTTTTATGGTCACCGAATGTAGCTCTCAGGCTCTCAGTAATGACATCAATCGGCATAAGACTATTGTCATTTTTTCTTGCGTAGAAGTAAGCTACAGATGGCTGGATAGAGCGAGAATAGCTTAATAGTGATGGTAGTTGTAACTTACTCATGGATTTACCCCGTAAACAATATATAAATTTTTAGTTTCGAAATCTTCAGGATTTAGAGCACTGTTTTGCCAAATGAAGCGACAATCAGTAGGGTCTTCTTGAAGATCGTTAGATTTTGTTAGGTTGATGATTGCAGAACGAATTGTTCTGCACCGAGCAACGCCGATCACCGGTTCTGCATAGATGTGATTGACGTTGTTATCCCTTGTGTCATGTTTTAGTGATGGCTTATCTAAGCCTACATAGCCAATATGAATAGGAACAAAATAGCCTTGTGGCCTCACAATAGAAAATGGTTTGCCCGTTGACTTGTCTAACTTAGGCTGTTTGATTAGATCTAAAGTATATTGGAGTTGATTGCTCGCGTTTTCTACTAGATACGTAGCATCTTCTACAATGTAACCATTCTGATTGCATGCCTTTAATGCATCTGAAAAACCACCATCAGTGGCATCTAATACTTCAAGACAGCCGCCCTTTATCTGGTTTGAATGGGGCATCTGAATATTAAAATGTCCACCCATAAATCTTAATTTACTAAACACATCATTTAATTTGTCAGAGTTGTAAAAGTCTGATGCAGTCAATTTTGATTCAACTTCGATAATGATTGTTTGATCTATGATGGCTAATTTTAAATCTTCCATTGGAGCGGCAAGATCATTACTGTTTTTGATTTTGCGTTTACTCTGACTAAATCGCTTAGTACCTTCAGAGTAATTAATGTTATGTACGAGATATGAGAATCCAGTTACAAAAAACTCGTCATCAATTAATTCTTTAATGTTACGCTCAATAGCATGAGTAAAACCATAAATGCCAGATAATGAGGGTAAACCAGCCGTATAGGCCGAACTATCAATGCGTACATCATATGCTCGCATCGGTATTATCATATATAAAATATTCAAAACTTAACTCCGAACCGATCAGGTAAATGTAGCGAGGGTATTGTTTACTGCTTCTAAAGTGGCTTTTTTGACAGTATTATCAACGTCGATTTTTTGGCTAACCCAATATTTAGTTATCTTAGATAAGATATATTGGGCAAACTCAGCTCTGTTTGCATGATCAGGTTTAATAACAAACTGACGTTCAACAAACTGAGGAATTGGCATTAGCTCTTCGCCATTGATGAACCGCTCTTTGTAGTCAAAAAGTAAGGCCATAGACTCAACAGTAAGTATCATAATTTGTCTTTTGTACTTCCCAATTTCTTTATGGTGTAATGAGACTTTATTAAGACATTCGCTAGCTAATTTATATTGAAGTCTAAAAAGAGGTTGGTTTCTTTCCAGAGCAATATTTAAGTTATCTTTTTTATTCGTTAAAAAACTGAGATCAGCATTTAACATAGGGTTCTTTCCGCCAAGTTTGGCATTTAAATCGCTTACATTTTGAGATTGAGTGCCGCCCAGAGATTTGTTTCTATAACGAACATAAGATTCACTATCTTGGCTATTTTCCTTATAGATAGCTTTTCTAATATTTCTAATAACTTTTGCACTCGGTACAGGTGTTACTTGAATATAGCTATTATCAAGGGGCCAAAAAAGAATAGGGCCTGAAACGCTTTGTGGAAAAGAACCTAGAAGCATTTGTTGAGATAATACCTGAGCATGTTGGTAGACCTCTTTAGGTACGCCCAGATCAATAAATAATGGCTCTGCTGATGGTAAAAAAGTGATTAGATCAGGTAGAGTGTAACTGTTACCATTTAATGAAAAGGTAAGAGTAGAAAGCTTACTAAGTTTTAACAATGCAGCATTAAGAGAAAATGCGCCTTCCTTTTGTTCAGGAACATTAGCTGATGACAAACCATAAGTGTTGCTTTCATCACTTTTCTGAAAGATGTTTCCTGAAAAAGTACTAGGTTCGTTATTCTTTAACGGGTGAGTTGTTAGGCCAAGCAATGCATTTATGATCAAATCTTTAGTTAACGGTTTCTTTGATGAAAGTTCACTGAAAGAAAAGATACTTTGCTCTGTGAATGAATCTTTTTGGCAAAGACTGAGATTTAAAGTAACAGTAACTAACTCTTTAATTTCATCCTCAGAGCTTACTTCAATCACTTCACTACTTGGAATATCTTTATTAAGAGCTTGGAAATATGGGATCTGTTTATCTATCTGAGCACCTGTCAAAGTTTCATTGTTCTCAAATAATAGAGAAATCTCATTTTTAATGGTTACAAAATTCATAATAAACCTTAATTCATTTTACATCCGCAATAGTAAGGATAATAAAGAGCCTGTCAAATGAATCTTAATTTAATTACATATTTCTTTTTAAGCCGCCAATGTGGCGGGTAATATTGAGGTGAGTATAATTACGGAGCATTCTTATCTTTAAGCCGCCAATGTGGCGGGTAACAAAAACCGGAAGTTGAAAAAGAGCCCTAACATCTTTAAGCCGCCTGTTTGGCGGGTAACCTATCAGCTTAGTGTCTAAACTCCTTGTATCCTCTTTAAGCCGCCTATGTGGCGGGTAATATGATTAGGGGATTCAAAATCCGTTGCCTTCGTCTTTAAGCCACCTATTGGTGGGTAACCTGAACGGGTTTAGTAGACACACCGTTACTAATCTTTAAGCCGCCTATGCGGCGGGTAACCACTCATTTGCAAGAATAGAAACAGCATATAATCTTTAAGCCGCCTATGTGGCGGGTAACACTGTGATAAATGGTCTTGGGGGACAGCCAAATCTTTAAGCCGCCTATGCGGCGGGTAACGCTCACGCCACCGATAACTAGAACAACGCATATCTTTAAGCCGCCTATGTGGCGGGTAACAAGTAAAACGATGGAAACACTAGTTAATAGCTTCTTTAAGCCGCCTATGTGGCGGGTAACAAGCAGGTTTTTGTGTTGGTTTCGGCTCATAATCTTTAAGCCGCCTATGTGGCGGGTAACGTACAAGCACATAGCAAAAACAATCGCTAAGTTCTTTAAGCCGCCTGTATGGCGGGTAACGCTGAAATAAGAGAAAAAAGTATTACCTTTTATCTTTAAGCCGCCTATGTGGCGGGTAACGCGATAGCTGACTTTGACGCTCCAATTAGGGTTCTTTAAGCCGCCTATGTGGCGGGTAACATGCATTTACATCGGAAATTATATCTTTGAAATCTTTAAGCCGCCTATGTGGCGGGTAACTCTACGGCAAAGCCCAATTCACGCAGGCCATTTCTTTAAGCCGCCTATGCGGCGGGTAACTTGATTCTCAGTTGAATCAATGATGGTACTTATCTTTAAGCCGCCTATGTGGCGGGTAACAAGACGACAATTGGGTAGACAGTGTAAAAATTTCTTTAAGCCGCCTATGTGGCGGGTAACGAGAAGAAATCAATAAAATTCAAAATCTTGAATCTTTAAGCCGCCTATGTGGCGGGTAACAGTCGGTAGAACTGGCCATCGGGATCTCGGTGTCTTTAAGCCGCCTATGTGGCGGGTAACTTTCTTTTTTAAATAAGGCAAGCACCAGAGCATCTTTAAGCCGCCTATGTGGCGGGTAACAGTCGGTAGAACTGGCCATCGGGATCTCGGTGTCTTTAAGCCGCCTATGTGGCGGGTAACTTTCTTTTTTAAATAAGGCAAGCACCAGAGCATCTTTA
>NZ_JAKGBG010000085.1:0-7174 GCF_021532595.1 Pseudoalteromonas sp. OFAV1 | reverse complement strand
CAATCGTAAGACTAGCCGAGCCAAAAGCTCGATTAGCAGTGTCCAACGAAGCGTCAAAAAAGAAAGGTTAGTAGCTTAGGCTACTATCTTGGAAGCTCGCGAGCTTTAGCTCCGAGTAGTTCACTATCAATTTCTTTGATTGTAGTTGAGTGCATAAGCTTATAAGAGGGAGAGTATTTTTAAGCAAAATATTTTCCTTTAGCCTTATTGGTTAATGATTGAAAATCAAAAGGTTTGCTACCATCAGTAAATAAAAGACCATTATCTGTTTGTTTGATAAATATCCTTTCAGAATGTTCAGTTCCACCAAATTCACGATAGAAAATTGTTTCATGTTTTTTTGAATTTGAAGCGATATTCAGAAATTCAATAAGTTCCTCAATGGAACTAAAAAAATTGTTTTGAAGGGGAGGAGTTTTTATCTTGAAATACATTGATAGACCTTACTTAATATAAAAAACAATATTGTCTGTATTGCCGGTTTCTCTACCGGTATGATCACCTTCAGGTAAAGCTGTAACGAGATTTGAAATATCATAGTTTACGTCTAGATATAACCAACCGTTGGGATGGTATTTTGACATAATGTAAGTGTAGTCCAAACCTATCGCATCACAGTCATTCATTTCGAAATGCATCAAAATAATGCTTTTATTGTCTTTGGGGTAGTTAGAGTTAACTAGCGAAGGTACATCATAAATATTTGAACAAACCGTTGGTCCCTCCGATGCTAAAAACTCTTTAGGGAAAAATAGGTATTTCCCTGTATTTTCATCAACAAACTTAATTCCCGTTGTCATGTTGTTAACCAGAGAAAGCCATTTCGAGTCTGAAATTAATGGTTCAGGTAAATTGTCACCATCAGTTGTAAAGCCTAGAAATGCTGTCCATTCATCAGTAACGTCATTGTCATTAGCGCCATTGCTAATGACAACGTTCTTGGTACTTGTAGGGAAACGCAATGTATTATCTGCATTAGCAGATGCGCTCGTTAGGTAGAGTGCTGTTAGTAGCGTTAAGCAATGTTTTATCATAAATAAATCTTATTAAAGTTTCTTAAGTAATAATGGTAATACAGTTTGTTTGCAAGGGGAAGATTCAATAATATCGGAATATGAATATTTTTGAATTACGCAATCAAGGAGAACGTCATTAAACTTTACTTTACCATTCACTAATGTTTTTAAGTCAAGCTTCATAGCTTCGTAGAGAGCCTGCAAGGATTCACTTTTGGTTTTTAATGCTGCACTAATATTTGCAAGAGAACACCTTCTCCTAACCTTTATATGACGATCAATTTCAGGGAAAGTGTCTCTTAGATATGTATACTGATATAAAATGTTATCTATTTTCCGGCCATTAAGATTGTAATCATTGCCTAAGTATTGCATTGTATTTTCTAAGCGTTTTAATAGCTTTTCAATTAATTCAAGTGGTGCATCGGTGGGTTTATCGTAGAATATTGATAACACGGTATTGAGATCAGAGAAGTTCCAATTTTCGTCATATGATGAATTTAGTATTACTTGGGGTTTATTTTCTTCGTCTAGTTTTTTTGCTAGCAATTCAAATGAGGCTGAGTGCTTCTTATTTCTAAATTTATAGTAACTTCTGATACCTTGGCAGTCAATATCAGTCAAGTCAGTCAATAGATCGAAAACTGGGAAAAGCATTGTGTTATCACAAAATACCGATTTTTCACTGAGAGATAAGTTCGCAATAATGTAATGTAAAATTCCATTAAAGGTATACTGTTTATCACGCCAACCGAGGTTTTTATCGAAAATAAATCGAGTTTTTGATTCATCAAAAGTCTCTTTCATTTTCGATAAAATTTTATACACATCATCTTCAGTTCTTTGATATGAAATGATTTTAAAGCAGCTCGTTAAAGCCGGGAGGTAGATGTTACCGCAGAGAAAATTGCAAACATCATCGGTATCCATCTGAGGTATAAAACTGAAAATGTCCTTGGCAAATTGCTTTTTTGAGTTTCGATGTCTATCTGCAAGGAAGAATTTATTCGCAAAGATGTGAACAATTTCTCCCTTGCGACAGTTTGTTAGGTAATTAATTAAGTATTCAAAGCCACCTTCGGAAAAGAATTCTTTACTGAAAAATGATTGTGAAAATTCCTTCATTCCATTTAAGGATTGAAAAAATGACACTTTGAATATAGATTCATAACTAGTTAAATACCATTCAAGGAAATATGCGTTTCTTATTGATATTGCAGAGGATATACGCTGAAAAAGAAAGATTTTTAAGGCGTCTTTATCAAGAGAGTAATCCTCATTTCGAATTCGAGCAAATATAAGCAGCTCTTGTAGTTCAAGAGCGCGAATACTAGCTTCGTCTTGTAACGAATAAATCATTTTAGAAAATTAATTCAGATATGCACTGCTATTTGATGCTGAGGTGAGTTGAGCAAGAGAAAATTTACTTTCTTGCGGAATTTCAACCTGTACGGCGCCAATATCATTACCAAAATCAACACAAATAGATGGCGAGTTATCTTGGTTTGCGTTATTCATTGATCTAACTGTATTTACTAGAGCCAAACTTAACGCTTGAATAACTTCATCATGAGAAGAGCATGTTTCTTCTAGTTTTGCTTGAATAGCCGAATATGCGTTACGAACTGTTTGTTTAGAACTCATTATAAATAACCTTATTATGTTTTGTTAATATCGTAACTATACATATTAAAGTGCAGTTGAGCAATAGCGGATCCTAAAAGAAATTATCGAGATACGATTCTACGTTACGTGCATCATCCCAAGAGTGAAGTCCAAGGATGTAAGGTCTTTTGGTTCTTTCAACCATATTGAATAAGCTAATTATGCCGCAACTGTGATTTTTTTTGTAGATGGTATCTTTTACAGAAAGAGCAGTATCTTGGGTAGTAAAGCAAACAAGTTGTTGTGGAGAACGGACATCTAAAAGGAAATTTTCTGGAAACTCATAATTTAAGGAGTTAGCTATGTCATCTACCATAATTTCTTCATCAACGAGTGTGATTTTATGAGTAAATACACCTTGATAGTTTTGTTCAGAGAGCAGAGATGCTAATTGGCAAGAGAATTCGTTTACGTTATCTGTGTATGATAGGTATTCAGGACTATTTAAACCTTGACTGTAACTACTTAAAAAACACGCTTCTTGCTTTAATAATGCTTTACAAAGCTTCGATGCTGCAAATGCAATATCAGTATTTGTTAAATAATTAGATAACATAAGTCCTCTTACAATTCGTGTTGTTTGTTTGTGTAGTAATTATACACAGGTGGTTTTTTATGGCAATAATTATTTATCTTTATTTTGCAAGATTGGTACTGTCACATAAATTCTCATTAAGAGTGATTTTATCTTTTAATTGTGATAATATAGAGTTCAAACATAAGGATAGTAAAAGTGAAAGTTACAAAAATCGCATTTTTAAAAGCAAAAAGAAATTCCGAAGATCAGAATAAACTATTGAACATGATGTCTCAGTTCATATCTGAAAGTAATCGTTCTGGGTTTAGCTTGAGGAATGACAAGCGAGAGTTTATTCGTTTAGCTATCGAAACATCTAATTTAGACATTGTTCGGAAAGGTATAGAATGCGGTTTCATGAATCCTGTCGAGGGGATAGATGTACGTAACTCAACGTTCAAAATGAATATGCTTTATTACGCAATAAATGAAGGTAAGAAGGAAGTTGTAGATTATCTTTTGAGCGATAAACACTTAGAATTGTGCCCTGTTGTATTAAGAAATCCGCCGCACCGTTATTTTAGATTATCTGATTCACACTTAGCGTACTTTTTTTCATACTTCATTGAAAATAAAAAGTCAGAAGAAATTTGTTATGCAATTGAACAAGATCCAGAGTCTATTGATAAGTATTTGCAAGTAGATGATCCGTTAATTCTGAGTGAGTTTATTGAAAACGATCAGCTATCAATGGGAGATTTATACCCAGTGTTAAATTCGAGAGCAATCCAGTTGGTTGATGATTTAGATGAAATTGACATGCTTATTACGCATACACTTGAAGAATTTATTGTTACTATGCGATGCCGGTTAAATGGTGAAAAATACAAGTTCAATCGTTTTGAAAAAGATGTATTTAAGGGAAATGTGGACAAGCTACTTTCTCAGCAAAATAGAAGCAATTTTTTCAATATTAAAAAAGAGAATATTTATACTACACTGTTATCTGAATTGTTAGAACTATGCGATGGTGATAGGTTTTTATTTAAACATGTAACAAGGGCTACGATTTTTTCTTTAATGAGAAACAAATCATTTAACTTGACCTCAAAAAGCGAGTTTTTATCTTTTTCAATAGGCGTATCTAAGGTAAACGTATCGGATCCGAAAGATGGTGAACTTGCTAACTATTTTTGTAAACGGATGTTGAGAGAGTTTTTAAAACAAACAGGGCTAACCAAAATCTCGTTATATAACCATGCATCAAATATTGATAAGTTCAGAGTGCTTTTAAACGTATTTGATGATAGCCCTATAGAAGTGATGAACATGAATAAAATTACTGAAAAGAAAAAGAAATTTTGTTTGGAATGTATTAGCCCTGCGATGAAATAGCAGGGCTTTCTGTGCATTTTAATTTTAGTGTTTGAAGCGTTTTATAATACTCTCTATAGGAGTTGGCTTTTCAAACAAGAAACCTTGAGCATGGTTACAGCCTAAGTTTTTAACTTTGATAAGTTGCTCCTTGGTTTCAACACCTTCGACAATAATCATTTTTCCATATGATTGGCTAAGTTGAATTAATGACTCAATCAAAGGATTAGGATCATCAGCATTGTCTATAGTCTCTACAAATGACTTATCAATTTTAATAATGTCTGAAGGGAATGTTTTTATTCGGTCCATACTTGAAAAGCCTGTACCAAAATCATCTAACGCTATTGTAACACCTATTTCTTTAAATTCAGTTAAGATGTCGCAAACCACTTCATCATTACCACATGTTTGCCACTCGATTATTTCAAAGCATATTTTACTAATAATTTCTTTAGGTAGAGCACTAAAGTACTTTATTAAAGACATTACTTCAGTACTCATAAGTAGAGAAGGTGTCACATTAATAAAGATCATGGGAATATCAATATTATTGCTAATGCAATCTCGAATTACTTTTACAGTTCTCATAATGACGTTGTAGTCAAAATTCACCATTGAACTAGTATTGTTTTCTATGATGTAAAAGAATTCTGCGGGGCTTAATACGCCTTTTTCCGGGTGATTCCATCGTGACAATATTTCAATGCCTGAAATACTGTTATCAGTAAGGTCAAATGAAGGAAGACCATAAAGTTCAAATTGACCGTGTTCAATGCCAAAATTAAAATCGTGCAAGAGAAGTGATTGCTTTACACGCGCATCTTCACGATAAATACTTGCTATAGCAAGATTACCTGAGTCTCTACTATCCTCAAGCGACTTTGATGTAAGTCGTATTAGCTTAGAAGCAGAAGCGCGATCACCTGTAATTGGCGAGTATGCAACACCAATATTAAAGTCTAGAGAAATAAGGTCTTCACCAATATTAAATGGTTGAGTTGCTTTGTTTATTATTTCATTGATAATGTCTTGGCTTACTAAACCTTCAAAAGCAATTATGAACGAGTCACCAAAGTACCGGGCAACAAAGTCATTGCTGGAAACAGCGTTTTTAAGAAACTCTGCAATTTTCATTATTGCAATATCTCCAGCTGCCCGAGAGTACGTGGCATTGATTGTACTAAATTGAATAATGTCCACTATACATAACGTAAACTGGCTTTCAGCTCGAAATGAAGAGTCATTATCCGTACTTTTATTTGAATAATACTTTTGCTCTACAAACTTAAGGAAATACTCTAAATTAGGGAGTCGAGATAGTGGATCAATTGTACGAGAATGATTAATTTCATCTTCATAGGATGCAGTAACATCATCATACTTACGTTGTTTTAGGCAAAGAGAAAGTATTGGCATTAATAGCTCAATTTTCTCGCTAATTGACTCACTGTATCCGTTTTGCCTATTAGCCAAAATGAGAACCCCTAATACTTGGCTTCGACTGAAAATAGGCATGCACATAAAGTTAAAGATAGACTTGTAATGTTGCGGAAATATAGCCTTTATGGCCTTTTGAGTAGTGTTATTTAGTTTATTAATATGTCTTGGGGTGCCATCAAGTATAACGCTGCTCAGAACGCTATCACTAAAGTCGAAAGGGAACTCGATTACTTTATCATGATGAAAAAATGCTCCCTTGTTTTGAAAGGCGAGTTCTTTGATTGTTGCATCACAATTAGAGTCAGATTCATTTACAAAGCCAATGAAACCTATATCAGATTGAGAGAGTTCTAATACATCTATAAGTAACCTATCTAACAAGGTGTCGTCATAACCGAAAGATTGAGAATGTTGGACCTTATTAATTGTTGTAATGATAGCCTCATTACTAATAGAGTTATTGTTACAGTCTTTTGATAATAAATCATTAGTAATAATGCTAGTAATTAAATCCCTATAGCTAGCTAAGGCATTTCTAAAATTTTGGTCAAATTCATTTGGCTCAGAAAATGTACAGCAGATAGCGAAGTTTTCGTTATTAAAACGAAATGGTTCTAAGGCGAATGCCTGAATTTTTTGATCAGTGTGTTCTTTTAAACCGTTGTGCTCGGTATTATTGATATATAGCGGAGTTTGTTGGATCAGCGATGCAAGACCAATGCAGTTAGAAGCATCTACTTCACTAGGATATCGTTCAGCATTGCTTTTAAAGCTAGGGAACAAGCGCAAAATTTTGTTGTTGGTATGTGTAACTATACTAACAGAGTCAGCATTTGTGGTAAGTAAGATCGTTCGAGTCAGTTTTTGTAATGAGTTGTCATTACACCCAGAGCTAACAACATCGATATCGATTTCTTTTTGACTTAAGTTCACGCAACAATTTCCAACACAGAAAAAATTTATCGCGGCATTGTACAAAAAATAAGAATAAAGTCACGGTTTTATGTATGCTAAATTGTAATCAATACATATGTGAACTACTCGTGCCTAAAGGCAACGAGCTTCCAAGGTAACAGCCTAAGCCGCTAACTTTTCTTTTTTGACGCTTCGTTGGACACTGCTAGTCGAGCTTTTGGCTCGGCTAGTCTTACGATTTCCT
>NZ_JAKGBG010000084.1:0-7930 GCF_021532595.1 Pseudoalteromonas sp. OFAV1 | reverse complement strand
TTATTTTTTGCTAAATCAATCGCAATAACGTTAAGATTCACCATGTATGGACTCCTTTTGTAAAAGTTTTGTCGCTTATTACGTTACCCCCTGTGGGAGGGGAGTCCATACATCTCTGTGGTTCAAAGTTCAATATGTAGGTAAATCTATGTAGCTATTTCAACCTTAGTTTTATCGCCCAGAAGGGCTTGGTATTTTTTAGCCAAAGTTGCTTTGGCTTCGTCATCGCCGTGTACAATTTTGATTAACTTCGGTTTCTTTTTCATACCTGTTACAAACCTAATTAGTCCCTTTTGATCTGCGTGGGCGCTGTAGCCACTGATGGTATGAACTGCCGCGTTTATATAAACCTTTTGATTATTAATATATACATAACCGCCTTTTGGGCCGTAGGTTTGAATATCTCTTCCTAGCGTGCCTTTGCCCTGGTAGCCAACAAAAATAATATCGGTTGTTTTGTCAGGTAAAAACTGCTCAAGGTAATTAACAATTCGCCCCCCTGTGCACATACCGCTGGCAGCTATAATAATTGCGGGCTGTTGCTTTGAGCTTAAAAAGTTAATTAATGCCTTGTGCTCTTGGTGTGTATCAATTGTATGCAGTTGGTCAAAATCTAACGGGTGACGCCCTTGGTTAACTCGCTTCTTTGCTTCGTTATCCCATAGGGTTTTAAAGTGTTGGTACTGTGCAGTAAAGTTGGCGGCCATGGGCGAGTCTACAATTACTTGTAGTTTATGCCACATTGAATTTTTACGAGCTGAGTGAATTATTTGTTCTAGCTCATAAAGTAGCTCTTGCGTTCGGCCAATACTAAACGCAGGAATAAGTACCACACCGTTATCTTTAACGGCTCGCTCTATAATATTTTTTAAACCTTTTACACGCGTTTTTCGACCATCATGGTTTTTATCACCATAGGTCGATTCTATTACCAAGGTATCGGCACGGTATGGCGGTTTAGGTGAGGGCAATAACGGCGTATATGGGGCTCCTAAATCTCCCGAAAATACCACTCTGTGATTATTTGGTTTTTTGCCAAGTTCAATTTCTACATAGGCAGAGCCAAGAATATGGCCGGCGCGTTGTAGGCGGATTTTAAATAAAGCTTCTTGGCTTTGGGGGCTCAAGGCTGCTTTGTCGGGGCTAAAGCCCACTTCTACAGGTATGGGGTACCATTTATTAAAATCTAGACTCACTATTTGCTGTTTTAGTCTTCTTATACAGGTGTTTATTATGGCTTCATCACGCGTTACACCCAGTTTTAAGGCGTCTTCAATAACGAGTGGTAGTAGTTTTGCGGTTGCTTTAGATGTGTATATTGGTCCTTTAAACCCTGCTACAAATAGGTAGGGTATGCGGCCTACGTGATCAATATGGCAGTGGGTAACAATAAGCGCTTTTACGGTTGATATGTCAAAGTCGATATTGAGATCTTCGTGGCTGTCTTCACCCTGAAATAGCCCGCAATCGATGAGTATTGAGTTGTTGTCGTTAATAATAAGCTGGTGGCAAGACCCTGTAACACCGTTAACTGCTCCGTGGTGTTTTATTTGCATAATAATATCCTTATTTTTGAAGCATAGCCTCAGCATAGAGGTTATTGACTATAACGGCAACGAGCAAAGTTCTTCATGTATTGTTGGATTATTCATAAGCTGTAGGTATTAAGTTTTAAGTCGGATGAGCAAACTCTTTTAAAGTCGAATACGATACCGTAGGCGTTAAATTTATTTCGCGCGTGAGATTTTTTGTACAATTTGCACAAAGAGAAGTGAATGAGAAGAGAATGAGGTAAACCACAAGATTATTTTTACTTTCTCTAAAGCGTAACGCCTTTGTGAGTTAAAGATCTTTTTTCTAACCACAGAGGTCACAGAGAGCATAGAGGAAGAGAAGGAGAGACCAAACTTTTTAAATATTGGTTTCTCTGTGTATCGCCTTGGTGTGCTCTGTGGTTCAAATATTGTTTTTGCACAAAGAGAAGTGAATGAGGAAAGAATGAGGAAACCACAAGATTATTTTTACTTTCTCTAAAGCGTAACGCCTTTGTGAGTTAAAGACCTTTTTTTCTAACCACAGAGGTCACAGAGAGCATAGAGGAAGAGAAGGAGAGACCAAACTTTTTAAATATTGGTTTCTCTGTGTAGCGCCTTGGTGTGCTCTGTGATTCAAATATTGTTTTTACACAATGAGAAAAGAATGAGGAAACCACAAAATTATTTTCTTTTGAGCGAAGAGAGTTGTAACTAACTGTGAGTTATAGAACTTTTTTATAACCACAGAGGACACAGAGAGCATAGAGGAAGAGAAGGAGAGATCAAACTTTTTAAATATTGGTTTCTCTGTGTAGCGCAGCGCCTCGGTGTGCTCTGTGGTTCAAATATTGTTTTTGCACAATGAGAAGTGAATGAGAAGAGAATGAGAAGAGAATGAGGTAAACCAAGAACTTAGCTAATTTGTGTTCCTCTAAAGCGAAGCGCCTCGGTGTGCTCTATGGTTCAAATATTGTTTTTACACAAAGAGAAGTGAATGAGAAAAGAATGAGGAAACCACAAAATTATTTTCTTTTGAGCGAAGAGAGTTGTAACTAACTGTGAGTTATAGAACTTTTTTATAACCACAGAGGACACAGAGAGCATTGAGGAAGAGAAGGAGAGACCAAACTTTTTAAATATTGGTTTCTCTGTGTAGCGCCTTGGTGTGCTCTGTGATTCAAATATTATTTTTACACAATGAGAAGTGAATGAGAAGAGAATGAGGAAACCACAAGGTTATTTTTACTTTCTCTAAAGCGTCAAGCCTTTGTGAGTTAAAGATCTTTTTTTCTAACCACAGAGGTCACAGAGAGCATAGAGGAAGAGAAGGAGAGACCAAACTTTTAAATATTGGTTTCTCTATGTAGCGCCTTGGTGTGCTCTGTGATTCAAATATTGTTTTTGCACAATGAGAAGTGAATGAGGAAACCACAAGGTTATTTTTACTTCCTCTAAAGCGTTGCGCCTCTTATTCTCTTTGTGAGTTAAAGATCTTTTTTTAACCATAGAGGTCACAGAGTACAAAGGAAGAGAGCGACAGATTCTAAATAGTTATTCTGATAATCTCTTAGTGATTATTTAGTTTTCTCTATCATTTAAATTTCATTTTTGTATTAACTTTTTAAACATGAACAACTAACTAATTTAGTTAATTAATGCTATATTGGCGTTAACAAAAAATTCTAATAATTCTTCATGGATTCGAGTTATGCTAAAGGCGAACACTTTACTCATTAGCGGGTTAGCAACTCTTTGCGCTCCTGTGCTAGCTTCAGATAAAATTAATAACTATCAATCTTTTACTGGCTATACAGGCCTAATAAATACCCCTAATGCAAATGTAGTTGATGTAGGCAATATTGATATTGGTTACAACAACATGCTTGATCTTAGAGGTAAAGAGTATATTGATGGTCATAACTTCTCTTTTGCTGCAGGTTTATTTGACGGTTTTGAAGTCAGTGGTTTAATTGCTGCCGAATCTATGAATGATAATTTATTTCTCGTTAATGAAAAGCAATTGCGAGATGTATCGTTTAACGCTAAATACCAATTACCCTATATACCAAAAGACTGGTTAACTGTTGCTATTGGTGCAAAAGATATCGGTGGTGCAGCAAATAACTACGAAACTTACTACGCTGTTGCCTCTAAAGAATTGTGGGATTTTAGATTTTCTGCAGGTTACGCAGTCAGTGATCGTGCTACAGGCCAAATGGATGGCCCTTTTGCTGGTATTGAATGGCAACCATTTGACTGGTTTGCGTTGCAAGCAGAGCATGACGCTGATGCATTTAATGCAGCCGTAAAAGTCACAGTGCCTAAAAAGTGGTTATACGATATCGGTGAGTTAACATTCACTAGCCGTTTTTATAGTAATACAGACTACAGTGAAGAAGACACATCTTGGGGTGTTAACTTCAAAATGCCATTATTCACAAAACCTGAGTACGAGGCGATCGAAAGTGCGCCAGAACCTGTGGTATCTGAAAGTGATGAACTAGCCTACTTTAAGCTTAACGCTAATAAAGATCCCGTAACTATAAAAGATCCTAACGCACACCGTTATTTCGAAAGCAATAAAGAAATGACAAGGCAAGCTGCAACGTTAAAGCATGCTTTAGTTAAAGATGGTTTCGAAAGTGTACAAGTGGGCTTTAATAACGATAAGCAAATTGTTGTTAAGTTTGAAAACTCAACTTTTAATCGTAATGACCTTGATGCAATTGGTTTAGTGCTTGGCCGAATTTCGCAATATGTAAGCAGTGAAGGCATTGAGTTTAATGTTTTTATGTCTAAGCAAGATATTCCTCAACTTAGCCTAAAAGGTAACGTAGACGAGTACCGCGAGTTTATTCTTTCGCAAAAGCATCCTGAGGTAGTTGTTTATCAAGGTGCTATGCCACTACCAAGAGCACTTACTTGGGTTGGTTTAATGAATACTAACTCGCCTTACTTTAAGCCGCGTGTAACTTTTAGCCCTGCGCTTACGAATGCCTATGCTACTGAATTAGGAGTATATGATTTTTCATTAGCGCTCCGCGCCGATGTAGACATACCTTTATGGCAAGGTGCGGGTATCAACCTTGGTGGCCAGGTAAGTGTAGCTAATAGCGACGACTTTGATGAAGATGCAGCATTTAGGTATTACCGTGAAGAGTCTGAATTTGATAGAGCGACACTTTATCAAACATTCGCATTACCTTACGGCATTTATAACCAAACACAGCTTGGGTATTATAAAGAACGTTTTGATTTTTATGGCATCCAAAACGAAACCACTTGGCTTAGTCCTGAAGGTCGCCACAAGGTAAGCGCAAATATTGGTTACTTTGACTACCAAGACTACGATGCAAATAGAGATTATCAAACAATAGCCTACCAATTTAACTGGGTTGAGCATGATGTTACGTTTCATGCTGAGGTTGGTAAGTTTTGGAATGAAGACTCAGGCATTAAAGTAGAAAGTAGGTTCTGGTTTGGTGATAGTTATCTAGCTCTTTATGGCGAAGATACCGATGCAAGAAAAATAGGCTTTGCGTTTAGTATTCCGCTCTCACCACGAAAAGACATGTCAGTAACGCGTTACGGGCAAGTAAAGGGTACGGAAGCTTGGCGACACTCGATTGGTACACGAATTGGTGAGTCTCAAAATACATTGATTTTTAATCAAGCTTATAAGCCAGTAAATAGTGTTAGCATCGACCGTAAATATCTGAATCAGGGTAGGTTATCTAAAGCATATTTATATGCTAATTTTAGCCGCTTGAGAGATGTTTACTTAGAATACAAATAATCATTGTTTCTGTTTTAGGAATAAAAAGTTTAAAATCGACAAATTGATTTATTTTTTGTAATTCTAATTGCTGGATTGTAAATATTATCTATAATTTTTATTGAGCCTTTTTTAGTAAAATAAAGGCTCTTTGTGTAAAATCACAGTTGCAAATCTTGTGATTGTTATTTAACCTATCAGGTAGCAATGGGAAATTATTAATTATTTTGCTTTCAACTATGGGTTTAGTTGGAGATTTCCCTGTATATCGACCTTATTTGATACGTTTATTTTAAAAAAGGAATAAAAGGACTCCCTATGTTTACTAACAGAAAAACGCTACTAGCTATGTCTGTAGCATCAGTTTTTGCTCTTTCAGGCTGTTCGAGTGATGACGACAAAAATGAGGTCGTGCCAGATCCAGTTGTACCACCAGTAACAGAAATCGTTCCACCTGATACAATTGTTACTGAGCAACCAGACAAAATATTTTCAGTAAATGTTATTGATGCTACAAATGCTGATGCTCTTGTTGGTGCAATGGTTACTTTCATGGTTGATGGTGAAGCTGCAACAAGCTTAGTGGATCCTAACGGTGAAGAACTTAGCATGGTTACTGTTGATGATTCTGGTAACTTTACTTTCCTTCCGAAAGAAGATGCTACAGGCGAAGTAACTGCGCAAGTAACTTTTGACGGTTACGTAGGTAAAAGTTTTGTTGTTGATCTAGACGCTCAAGTTGATGAAGGTTCTAATGACATTCCTCTAGACTTTGCTTTAGTTCCTGCTGATTCTGAAGGTTTAGCTTCAGCTACAACAGAAGTTGAACTTACAGACGCTACCACGATTGATCCTATCGTTGCTGTTGCTAGTAAAGACGGCGCTAAGTCAGATGTAACAATTCCTGCAGGCACAACTTTAAAAGACGCAAATGGTGATGCTGTAGCTGGTGGCGCTGTTAAATTAAATGTGTTGGCGGCTGATTCAAGTGTAAGTGGTACTGGTCTTATCATTCCTGACGGCTTAAATGAAAACAGCACTACAGAAGTGAAAGAGTCACTTGGCGTAACTAACATCACAATGACTGCTGGTGAGACTAAAGTTAAGCAGTTTACTCCTGCTATTAATGTATCTGTAACTTTACCTGCTAGCAGTGGTGTAAGTGAAGGCGACATCCTTAACGTATCTTCACACAATGAAGACACTGGTATGTGGAAAGATGAGCAATTCAAAGCTACAGTAGGCGCTGCAAATACAGATGGCACTTATCCGGCTAGCTTTATGACTGACCATTTAACATTCTTCTCAATGAATCAGAGTGTTCCTATTTGTACTTCAGGTGTATCAGTTAAAGTTGTTGGTGGTACCTTACCTGCTCGTGGACTAGCAGTATCTATGACTTCACCAGATGGTTCTATTTCTAGCTACATCAGAAGTACTACTAAACAGATTATTTCAGGTGCATCGACAGCTCGCTTTGGTATTTCATCTGATGCAGTAGCTAAAGTTCGTTTATATGATAGAGCAGGTAACACTTGGTACGAGCAAGAAAACCAACCAATTTGTGGTGACGTTGAAGTTACACTTAATAATACGGTTGAGACATTCGATAGTGCAGTAACTCTTAACGGTGTTTGTGCTGCAGATAATACAGTTAACCCAGATCTTTCTGGCTCTATTGTAACTTATGCTAAAGATGGTAAAGCAGCATCATTAGCTCAGGGACAAGGTAATTCAACATTTAGCCTTGCTGGCCTTGAAGCCGGTGGTACCTACAAAGTACGTGCAACAATCCGTGGTGCAAAAGTTGATGGTGGTGGTCAATCACAAACATTCACATTTGAGAATGTTCAGAGCACTGACACTCTAACAGGACAAGTTTCTATTGAGTGTGAAGAAAGAGAAGTAACAGGTACTAACTAATTGATTATACTTATTTAAGTATATCTACTTTCCAAAACCCCAGCTTTTGCTGGGGTTTTTGTTTTTATACAGCGCCTAAATACGGTTAAGAGCAAAATTTAGATTATGTGATTCAGTATATTTTTTCGCTGTATTTGGCATTTTTGAACCGAAAAGTGCAAGGTTGCTGTAGACATGATATTGATTCCGCGCGCAGATCTTTTTTCACAAAGAGAAGTGAGTGAGGAGAGGATGAGGTAAACCAATAACTTACTTAATTTGTTTTCCTCTATAGCGCAGCGCCTCTTATTCTCTTTGTGAGTTATAGATCTTTTTTCTAACCACAGAGGACACAGAGGAAGAGAATAGTAGATTGTAAATCGTTATTCACTGAAGCGTGGAGTGCCCATAATCTCTTAGTGATTATTTGGTTTCTCTGTGTAGCGCGAAGCGCCTCTGTGATCTCTGTGGTTCAATATGTTTTTAAAAAATTTGCACAAAGAGAAGTGAATGAGAAGAGGGTGAGGTAAACCAATAACTTACTTAATTTGTTTTCCTCTAAAGCGCAGCGCCTCTAATCCTCTTTGTAAGTTAAAGATCTTTTTTCTAACCACAGAGATGTATGGACTCCCCTCCCACAGGGGGGTAACGTAATAAGCGACAAAACTTTTACAAAAGGAGTCCATACATGGTGAATCTTAACGTTATTGCGATTGAT
>NZ_JAKGBG010000083.1:0-8079 GCF_021532595.1 Pseudoalteromonas sp. OFAV1 | reverse complement strand
TTGTACCTGACTTTGCTGGTGCCATTGATCATATTGCTAAGTTTGGTTCAAACCATACCGAAGTGATTTGTACTAAAGACAAAGCCGCTGCAGAGCTATTCCAACGTAGTGTAGATGCATCTGTGGTAATGGTTAATGCGTCATCGCGTTTTTCTGATGGTTCACAGTTAGGTTTAGGTGCTGAGATTGGCATTGCGACAACAAAGCTACATGCTTATGGTCCAATGGGTCTTGAGTCACTTACAACAGAAAAATATTTAGTGAATGGCGAAGGTCAAATTCGTGAGTAATCACTAAAAAGTAATAGTTTAAAAAGCCGGGCTTTGCTCGGTTTTTTTGTGTCTAAAATAAAACGAATCGAAATATAAAGATGAGTTTTTTAGATATTTAAATTTGGCAGATTGCCTAAAAGAGGTAGGAAAGTGGTGGAGCTAAGCAGGATCGAACTGCTGACCTCCTGCGTGCAAGGCAGGCGCTCTCCCAGCTGAGCTATAGCCCCACATTCCTAAAATACAGGATGCTTAAGTCTTGCGTCTCAAGCGGGGTGAACTTTAATTATTTTTATCTTTTTGGTCAAGTATTTTTTTTAAATTGATCGAATTTTTACTCTGAAGTTTTATTTTTGCTAGACTAGAGCCCATTCACTGTACAAGGCTTATCCAATAATGAAAAAAATAGCATGGCTTTTACTTGCATTACTTGCTGGTTGCGCAAGCCAAGAGGAGGCCCCGCCTTTTGAAATTAATAATAAACAGTTTTACGAAAAAAGTGACGACCAAGGCAATAAAATTTTTGCCTATGTAGTGTCAGTTAAGGCGCAAGGAAGACGTCCAATCAACCTTGATAAGCCAATGACACGTAGTCAGTTTAAAGACTTTGCTGAGCAAGAAGTATTTGAAGAGTCGAGCAACTTAAAACTCATGCTCGAAGATCAAGCGGTCGAATTATTAAATGAAGAACTTAAAGCACGACAATACTGCGACGATAAACACATTATTGACGAAGTATTGTGGCGTGATTTAAGTGTGCAATTACGAGGACGTTGTTTGTAAATGTAT
Source organism: Pseudoalteromonas sp. OFAV1 (assembly GCF_021532595.1). Classification (NCBI taxonomy): domain Bacteria; kingdom Pseudomonadati; phylum Pseudomonadota; class Gammaproteobacteria; order Alteromonadales; family Pseudoalteromonadaceae; genus Pseudoalteromonas; species Pseudoalteromonas sp. OFAV1. The sequence goes on along the minus strand of NZ_JAKGBG010000083.1, from coordinate 7,021 downwards.
GCAGATAAGAGCAAGTTGGCAGCTACGCTAGCTCAGTTAGATATCAATTATGAGGTGATTGAGCATCCACCATTGCACGGCAGCTTAGATGCCGACAAATTTATGCTCGATAGACCGGGCACACGATTAAAAAACCTGTTTTTACGAGATAACGAAGGCAAGCGCCACTTTTTAGTGATCACCGCTCACGATAAGCAGCTTGACTTAAAAGCTATAGCTCAGCAGCAAGGGCTATCGCGCTTAGGATTTGCATCTGATGAGCGATTAGCGCGTTATCTTAAAGTGCCACCGGGCTGTGTTTCTATGCTGGCACTTTTAAACGATAAGCAAAATAATGTTACCCTTTGGCTAGACCAAGAAATTTGGTTTAACGAGCTTTTTCATTGTCATCCTTTTGAAAATACGGCTACATGGCTGATGAAAAAAGAGGACTTAGAGCTATTTTTTGAAAGTACCGGCCATCAACCGCGTATTGTATTTCTACCTGCCAAATAAACTAAGCTTAAACCTACTAAGCAAACTAAAAGTAGCACGGTCATAAAAGCAATTTGGCCGTGTTGCTGATACACCAGCCCTGGCAATAATGAGCCCAGTGCGCCACCACTGTAATAAAACGAAACATACCCTCCATTGGTTACACTTGCAGGAGCGTTGCTGATTTTATTAACCAGTGGGGCTGCACTTGAGTGGATTACAAACATTGCGCCGCAAAAACCAGTAAAAGCAATAACAAAAAGTACTAATTGTTGGCTCATTAAAAGCACCATCGTCAGGCTATAAAAGACAAATACCCATGTTAGTAAGCGCCAAGGAGTTGATGACTTTCGTAACAGCCAAGGGGTAGCTATAGAGGCAAGTGCTCCCAATAAATAGCCACTGTAAACCAGACCAATATCTCGAGTATTAGTGATAGCAAAGCTATCTTGTAAGATGAAGGGCAAATAATTTAACAGCGCAGCAAAGCAAAAGAACATACAAAAAACGGCTCCGTAGAGCTTTAGCACAAGCGGATCTTTTAATTGTTTCAGATATAGCAGTGGTGACTGTGCTACATGAATTGTGGCAGTTTTGCTTGATTTAGGAATAACGACAGCAAACAGTATTAATCCTACCGCAATCACATAATAAAAACTTTGCCAGCTTAAAAAGTCAGTGAATAAGGCAGCAAGCATACGACCAAAGTATCCACCGACAATGGTACTGCCAATATAAAGAGTCATATTACGTTGTAATTGGTCAGCCTGATAAGTTACACCAATATAACTGGTCATGGCTGTGAGCGCAGCAGGCAGGGTGATCCCTTGAATAAAGCGTACCAGCAACAGCAGCTCAAAGCTTGGTGCTAAAGTAAAAGCAACGCAGCTTATAGCCAACACAAACATGGCAATCTTTAAAATTGTCAGCGGGTTTCGCTTAGCTAAAAATAAGCCATACACCAAAGGAGCAATGGCTAGTGGCAGCATAGTCGCGGTCATTAAGCTACCAGCAGTAGCTGGCGAGACAGAAAAATGACTAGCAAATAATCCAAGTAACGGTTGTGGGGCGTATAAAACAAAGAAAATAAATACAGAGCAAAGTAACAAATGTCGCAGCTGCATTTTTAGCTCCCAAGAGGAAAAGCTTTAGCTTATAGGGTACAGCTTTTTTTACAAGTTCAAAGACGACTAAAATGATAAATCTTGCGTTAAATCAATATGTCATGATTTCATCGCATGTTAATCTCACAGCAATATACTCGATTGCAGTGAATCATCTAAGCTGAACACTGTTATTTGTTCGTATTGCTGATTAAAATAACCCTAATTAGGCATTTTTATATGGAATTTAGTCATGGGTTCATTACAAGATCAATTACTTAAAGCAGGGTTAACAACGTCACATCAAGCTAAGGTGGCTAAAACTGAAAAGCGTAAGCAGCAAAAGAAGAAGAAAAAAGGTGCTACGAGCAACCCAAGTGATTTACAAAAGCATATTGAACAAACAAAGCTTGAGCAGCAGAAAAAAGCCGACGAGCTTAATAAAGCACGTTTAGAAGAGCAAAAACAGCGTGAGCAAGTGGCTCGCGTAAAGCAGATTTTAGAGCACCACAATCAAGATGAAATTCGTGGTGATCGCACCTTTAACTTCACTTATCAAAATAAAGTGAAGGAGCTAGAGGTAAATGAAAAAACACAAAAAGCCCTTGCAGGAGGCCGTTTGGCAATTTGTGTTTTAGAAGGCCAATTTTTTGTACTGGAAGACGAACCAGCACGAAAAGTCGCTGAAGTTAGCGAAGACTACATAGTGTTCCATGTTGAGCCTGAAGATAAGCAGAAAGATGAAGATGATCCGTATGCTGATTTTGAAGTACCTGATGATTTGATCTGGTAGTTATCTTATACCGGCCACCATTACAATTTTCGGGTGCAATATTGTTAAATCATGGTCTACACTAAAGAAAATGTTTAATAACCCGTCAAAAAAGAGAAGACTAATATGAGCAAGATTACAAAAGTTTTATGTGGGGCTGGCATTGCAATGGCTGCAAGCCTATCTTTTAACACAATGGCAGCAGATGGTGCAGCACTTTACACAGCTAAGCTATGTCAAACATGTCATGGTGCAGAAGGTAAAGCACCTATCATGCCTCAGTACCCTAAATTAAACGGCCAAAATAAAGAGTACTTACTAGCACAAATGAAAGACATCAAGTCAGGTGCACGTAGTAACGGTATGGCTGCGGCAATGAAAGCAATGGTTGCAAACGTATCTGAAGAAGAAATGGCTGCAATTGCTGATTATTTATCGCAAGTAAAATAAACGCCACTTTAGCAAGAAAAGGCCACATCTCTAGATGTGGCCTTTTTGTATCAGCTATTGATCATCGATTAATAGTGTTTTAGACTTCTATACATCTATTTGTGCTTGTCACATATACAAGGTTTCCCATGTTTGACTTACCAAAACTCGATTTAAAAAATAAAGTATCTGAACAGGAATGGCAGCTACGCGTAGATTTAGCGGCATGTTACCGTTTGGTTGAGCATTTCCGTTGGGGGGATTTAATTTACACCCACCTATCGGCGCGCTTACCAGGCACGGATCACTATTTGGTAAATGCATTTGGTTTAAGTTTTGATGAAGTGACTGCGTCAAACCTTGTGAAGGTGGATTTAGCAGGCAATATCCTTGATGACACGCCGTTTAAAATTAACCCGGCTGGTTTCACTATTCACAGTGCCATTCACGAAGTACGTGATGACGCACACTGTGTTATCCATTTACACACAAAAGAAACCATCGCCGTTGCAACGCAAGAAAAAGGCCTGTTGCCACTTAGCCAATACTCAATGTTCTCATTGCCATCATTGTCTTATCATGGCTACGAAGGCTTAGCGGTAAACAGTGATGAGAAAAAGCGCTTGCAAGATGACTTAGGCACCACCAACCACATGTTATTGGTTAACCACGGTGGTTTAACCGTTGGCCCAACAGTGGGTGATGCGTTTATGCGTTTTTATGATTTACAGCGTGCCTGTGAAATTCAATTAGCTATCCAAGCCAGTGGTCAAACAGCAATCCCAGTACCACAACCTATTATCGATAATATTTATAATCAAGCGAATGTCGTGCATAGCGGCAGCACCGGTGGCCAGTTAGCTTGGCCGGCAATGTTGCGTAAAGCTTATCGTCTTGATCCTAGTTTTGCTCAGTAAGGAGTAACCATGAAAGTTAATCGCGTCGAAGTGTTCGATATTCATTGTCCAGACAGACCTGCTTGGACACCTGTTTTTGTGCGTATTCATACTGATGAAGGTATTAGCGGTGTGGGAGAGGCAGGCCTTGCTTATGATTTAGGTCACAGTGCTGCAGCGGCAATGATCAAAGAAATGGCTGATGCATTTTTAATTGGTCATGACCCATTTCAAACAGAGAAATTATGGTCAAGAATGCTACGCGAAAGCTTTTGGGGTTTAGGCGGTGGTCCTGTTGTGTATGCCGCAATGAGCGCTATTGATACCGCACTTTGGGATATTAAAGGTAAAGCATTAGGCTTGCCTGTTTACCAGCTATTAGGTGGTAAAGTTAACGATAAGCTACGTACTTATGCATCACAATTACAGTTTGACTGGGACAGCGAATTTAAAGCACTTGTTCACCCACAGGAATACGCAGAAGCAGCGCTTAAGGCGATGGCTGAAGGTTATGATGCGGTTAAAGTTGACCCAATTCAGTACGATAAAAACGGTAACACTTATTACGATCGTACTAACATCATTTCTCGCGCAGAAATGAAATTGTATCGTGCACGTATGCAAGCCATTCGTGAAGCGGTAGGTGACGAAGTTGATATTATTTTTGAATGTCACAGTTTGCCAGGTGCGACATCTGCAATTCAAATTGGTGAAATTGCTGAAGAGTTCGATTGTATGTATTACGAAGAGCCAGTGAACTACTTAAATCACTCATTACATGCAAAAGTTGCCGACAAAGTAGCGGTGCCAATTGCTGGTGGTGAGCGTTTGTATAACCGATGGGGTGTGCGTCCATACTTAGAAGATCAAAGTATTGATGTGCTACAGCCAGACTTAGGCCTATGTGGTGGTTTCACTGAAACTAAAAAAGTGTGTGATTATGCCGATATTTTTGATGTGCGTATTCAAGCTCACGTGTGTGGCGGCCCAGTAGCAACAGCAGCTTCGTTACACTTAGAAACCGCAATTCCTAACTTCTTAATTCACGAGCATCATACTTATGCAATTAAAAAGTGGAACCGTGAATTGTGTATTCAAGATCCACAACCTAAAAATGGTTTCTTCCAAGTATCAGAAGAGCCAGGTATCGGTATTGAGTTAAATGACGAAGTGGTTATGCGCTCACAACGTGTTGAGATTAAATAACACTAGTTCACATTATCAGAGTTGAAATTTATTTTTAAACAATAAAAAAGCCCGTTAGGGCTTTTTTTGTAAGAAAGTGTAATTGTTAACATTTGTTTATTAAGCTTTTTTATTAAATAATAGGTGTGTAGCTCAATGTTGATACCTTATTTTCACTCTTTAAAATGTTAAATATTTTGGTCTATTTTGTTGTTTTAATACTTTTCATATGTTCATTGTTTATGTTTCTAAGATTATATATGTAAAATTCATTGATTACATATAGTTACATTTAACCCGTAATTCTAATAAATATGGATTTTTTGTAATATATTTATATTTTTTAATTTACATTTTTGTTTCACTTTACTAATGTAATTGTGCCTTTTAAAAGGCGTGAATAATTATAATTTAAACAGGGATACAAAAATGAAATCAATGTTTCGGAAAAGCATAACCGCGATAGCAGTTACTGCATCGCTAGGTCTAGCCCTTCCCGCATCAGCATCAGACGTTATTGGTTCTGTTCAGAATGTGGCAAATACCTCTTCATACACTGTAAAAGTAAAAAACCCAGCAACAGGTTTAGAGCGTACTTTAAATATTTCAGAAAATGGAACGTTCCGCTTTGCATCACTACCTTCAGGTAACTATGACATTCAGATTCTAAAAGACGGTAATGTTGTTGCTGAAGACAAGGTTCGTGTTTCTTTAGGTGCTAACTCAAAGGCAAACTTTGATTTAGCAAGCGTTTCAAATTCGGGTCCTGAAGTTATTCAAGTTGTCGGTGCGCGTATTTCATCTATCGACTTATCTACAGCTGACTCAGGTTTAGTTATTACTGATGCTGAAATTGACCGTATGCCTATCAGCCGGGATCTTACGTCAGTTGCGTTACTTGCTCCTGGTGCGGTTAAAGGTGATAGTGCATTTGGTAACACAGCGTCATTTGGTGGTTCATCTGTTGCTGAAAATGCGTGTTATATCAATGGTCTTGAAGTAACGAATACGCGCCAAGGTTTGGGTTGTGGTGAAGTTCCATTTGAGTTTTACGACCAATTCCAAGTAAAAACGGGTGGTTACTCAGCGAAGTTTGGCCGAGCGACTGGTGGTACGATTAACACCACAACTAAAAGTGGTACCAATGAGTGGGAATTCTCTGCAGTTGTGCAATATGCTCCTGACTCGCTTCAAGAAGAAGGCTCAATTTCACGTGGTAATCAAGGTGCGGGGCAAATTTTCCGAGATGAAAGCTTAGCCTCTGATAATAGCGCTGATATCACCTTGGCAGTTGGGGGTCCATTAATAGAAGATACTTTATTCTTCTACGGCTTAGTGAACCCTCGTGATACAGAGTCTACATACACTTGGGGTGGTGACGAATTCTCACCAAACGATCAATACCGTAAAGAGTCAGCATCAGGTGGTGATAACCTTTTCTGGGGTGGTAAGCTTGATTGGGATATTACAGATAACCATCGATTGAGTTATTTTGCTTACTCAAACCGTCGTGATATTGAGCGCTCTGTTTATGAGTATGATAATGGTGCAATTGGCGATCGTATTGATGGAGCACTTCTAAAGCGTGGTGGTAAAGCACAAAGCTTAAGCTATACCGGTATCTTAACAGAAGACTTAGTAGTTACTGCAATGGCAGGTAACATCAAAACTGAATATGAAACTCAGTCTGAAAATCTGGTTTGTCCAAGTGTAACTGACTCACGTGGTACTTCAAACCCAATCACCGGCTGTGGTGCTGGGGGTAGTTTTGGTGCAAATAACGATGACAATACACAATATCGCTTAGATGTTGAGTATGTGTGGGATGCACACGAAATTAGCTTTGGTATCGATTATCAAGAGCGTAAATCAGAGCGAATCAGCCAACCAATTGGTGGTCATAGCTATGACTATCGTACACTTGCTGCAAATGGTAGCTGGCAAGCAGATAATGGAGCGCTTACCAATAACACAGGTGCTGCACTTGATTATGTTGAAGATCGTATCTTTGACGGTGGTGGTAGCTTTGAATCAGAATTAACAGCTTACTATCTTGAAGATAACTGGCAGGTAACTGATGACTTTGCTGTGAAAGTTGGTTTACGTATCGATGAGTTCGATAGTTGGGGTACTACAGGTAAGTTATTAACGAGCTTCAAAAC
>NZ_JAKGBG010000082.1:0-8185 GCF_021532595.1 Pseudoalteromonas sp. OFAV1 | reverse complement strand
CATAAAGGGGCGAATACATTAAAGTGACCAGGGGTAGCTCCCCAAATAGAGTCCGTATATAAGCCAGCATCTAATCTTTATTTAATAAATACTCCGTTGACAAAAAACGGGGAGTCCATATAAGTACGCGGAGGCACTGCGTGCTGCACAGAGAAAACCTGGTTAATAATTAGAAGTTTAATCAAGGGAGCTAACTGTAGCGCCTATGATGTAATTAGGTTTGAATAATTTTGAACCACAGAGCACACAGAGGCGCTGCGCGCTACACAGAGAAAATCAAAGTTATAATTAGAAATTTAAACAAGGGAGCTAACTGTAGCGCCTATGATGTAATTAAGTTTGAATAATTTTGAACCACAGAGAGCATAGAGGCGCTTCGCACTATATAGTGATGAGAGCTCAGAGTAAGCAGGCGCTTGACCTTGATACATCAGTGGCTCCAATTAATTTTCAAGCTAAGAAAAAACACTAAACTTGAATTCGCTTAATACCATCCACCAACCTTGTAACATTAAAGTTAATAAGCAAACCTGTTTTGATGTCGGTTAATTTTAAATATGTAATTAACTGCGCTGTGTGAATGGGTAAAAGCTTTTCTACTACTTTCAATTCGATAATTAGCGACTTTGGAAGCAAAATGTCAAGTCGATACCCAGCATCTAAACAGACACTCTTGTATGAAATAGGTAACTCAACTTGGTTAAGTGGTGAAAAGCCAACTTGCAGCAATTCATATACCAAGCAACTTTCATAGGTAGACTCTAATAAACCTGGCCCTAATTGTTTATGTACCTCAATAGCACACGCTATTACTTTACGGGTAATTATATCCATTTCCATATAGCCATCCTTGCTAATATTGAACATCTAAAAGCTGTTTATAATTTAAGAATAGCTTAAATTATCTTACTAATAATACGAAAAATACTTTTTGAACTACAGAGCACGCCGAGGCGCTGCGCGCTACATGGATAAATAAAATATTAAACAGTATGCGTCACACCTGCTTGGTGCGTCTTATATACAACACCATTCCATCAACCAATGTCTGACCCACAAACAACACAATTTAGCTGAAACCTAACGGCTGAAAGCTTAAAGACCTCCTTCTCTTCCTCTGTGCTATCTATACCCTCTGCGGTTCTAATTAGATTAAAGACATAAACACTCTGAACCACAGAGCACACCGAGGCGCTACGTGCTTCATAGAGAAAATTAAATTAATTCTAAAACTCATAAAACACCGGGCTGAAGATAAAGCACCTTGTACCTCTTTCTCTTCCTCTGTGCTCTCTGTGTCCTCTGTGGTTCAAAAGAGATCTTGTGTGCATAATAAATTTCAGACCTACGGTATCAAATATCACTTTAGTAAAGAGTCTACACATTCACCTTAAGTCTATTAATTATCTCAATCTGTAATCCTCGCCCCCTTTGTGTTTAAAATTCTATCTAATAAACAAAAACGCCTACACAATGTGTAGGCGTTTAGATATATCAGAAACTAACAAAGAGATTAAACCGCTTTTAAGTGACTCACTTTAGGCGCAACAATATCGTTTAAAAACTCAGAGAACTCATCACCTAATTTTTCGTCACGGATACCATACTCAATGATCGCTTTTAAATAACCTAGCTTGTCGCCACAGTCGTGAGCGCGACCACTCATGTGGAACGCCTCAACAACCTCAGTTTTCATAAGCTCATCAATCGCATCTGTTAACTGAATTTCGCCACCCGCACCAGCAGGTGTTTTAGCAAGTAACGGCCAAATAGCTTTTGATAACACATAACGGCCAACTACCGCTAAGTTAGATGGTGCTTCTTCAGCTTTTGGTTTTTCAACCATCGTTTTAATTGGTGCGCTTTCGCCGGCTTTAATTTTAACGCCACCGATATCAGCAATTCCGTACTTGTGAACACTTTCTTGCGGTACCGGTTCAAGCATGATCTGGCTTGCTTTAACATCGTTAAAACGCTCGATCATCGCGGCAATGTTTTCAGTTTTTTGATCTGCGGTGTAGCCATCTAAAATAACATCTGGCAGAACCACTACAAAGTCGTCATCGCCTACAATTGGTTTTGCACATAATACCGCATGGCCCAAGCCTTTCGCTTCGCCTTGGCGAACATGCATAATGGTTACATCTGGTGGGCAAATTGAGCGCACTTCTTCAAGCAACGTACGTTTAACACGCTTTTCTAATGTTGCCTCAAGCTCAAAGCTAGTATCAAAATGGTTTTCGATAGCATTTTTAGAGCTGTGCGTAACCAACACAATCTCTTTTATACCGGCTAAAACACATTCATTTACAATGTACTGAATAAGCGGTTTATCAACTAAAGGTAACATTTCCTTGGGGATTGCTTTAGTCATTGGGAGCATACGGGTACCAAGGCCCGCAACTGGAATCACTGCTTTCATAATTAGTCCCTTATTTAATAATTTAATCTACAATAACACCAAACTAACAGTAACAAAGTAGATACAAGCTGAATGATTTTTAATTTTATTTTTCTTGAATACTGATGTTTACAAAGAGTAAAAGAGATACGACTAACCAAATAAAAGTTTCGCAAAGAGGATGAGAGGCGCTTCGCTTTAGAGAAAACAAAAAGCATAATTATCACTTCCTCATTATTTTCTCATTCACTTCTCTTTGTGAATAAATCTTCGCAAAATAAATTTCACACCTATATCAAAGGCATATATTTGTACAAAGAAACTAAGAGGCGCTGCTCTTTAGAGAAAACAAAAAGCTTTATTATCACTTCCTCTTTCCCTTCTCGTTCACTTCTCTTTGTGAAAATATTTTTGGCACTAAAGTGCCTTCTACGATTTAGGCCTTTGATAAAGGCCTACAAACAACACTGCTCGGCTCAAAACTGACAGCTGAAAGCTATTTCGCCTTAATCACTTCCGAACAAATCGCGAGTATAAACCTTGTCAGCTACATCTTGCAGCTCTTCGGCCATGCGGTTCGATACAATTACATCAGAGATACTTTTAAGCTCATCAAGATTTTTAATTACACGCGAATTAAAAAATGCATCTCCCTCAAAGGTTGGCTCGTAAACGACTACCTCAATACCCTTGGCTTTAATGCGTTTCATAATGCCTTGAATGGCAGACGCTCTAAAGTTATCAGAGCCTGACTTCATCACTAAACGGTAAATACCAACCACCTTAGGGTTTTGTTTAATAATTGAATTTGCAATAAAATCTTTGCGGGTTGTGTTGGCATCTACAATAGCGCGGATCATATTGTTAGGCACATCTTGGTAGTTAGCGAGTAGCTGCTTAGTATCTTTAGGTAAACAGTAACCGCCATAGCCAAACGATGGGTTGTTATAGTGCTTACCTATGCGTGGGTCTAACCCTACACCTTCAATAATTTGCTTTGCATCTAAGCCATGGCTCTCTGCGTAGCTGTCTAGCTCATTAAAGTAAGCTACTCGCATTGCCAAATAAGTATTCGAAAATAACTTAATCGCCTCTGCTTCGGTTGAGTCTGTAAATAAAATCTCAATGTTAGTTTTTACGGCGCCCTTAGCAAGTAAATTTGCAAATGTTTTTGCACGCTCACTTTGTTCACCCACAATAATACGTGACGGATGTAAGTTATCGTAAAGTGCTTTACCTTCACGTAAAAATTCAGGCGAGAAAATTATATTATCTGTGCCAAACTGCTCTTTAATCGATTTAGTGTAACCAACAGGCACGGTTGACTTAATTACCATGGTTGCTGTTGGGTTAATCGCTAATACATCACTAATTACCGACTCAACAGAGCGAGTGTTAAAATAATTTGTGTCTGGGTCGTAGTCTGTTGGGGTAGCAATTACAATAAATTCAGCATTTAAAAGGGCTGATTCTTTGTTAGTGGTAGCAGTAAAATTAAGAGGTTTATTAACTAAAAAGTCACTGATTTCAGTATCAACAATCGGTGATTGCTTGTGTTGTAATAAACTAACTTTTTGTTCGTCTATATCTAGGGCAACTACTTCGTTATGCTGCGCAAGCAACATTGCGTTTGATAAGCCCACATAACCAGTACCCACTACTGCTATTTTCATTTATAAATCATCCTTTCAAAAACTTTATAGCCTAGCTCAAAGCCACTAACTTAAGATAAGTAAAGCCAAGCATAACCATAAATACTACCATTTGTTATAAATATTAAAAACCTATCTGTAACACAAAGCCTAGCCTTTAAAATTAACTACTATATTTTCTAGAGGCTCGTTTGTGGTAGATTGTTCTTTATTTTGTTTAGCAGTCCATACTAAATCGCAAATACCATCGGTAGGGTTAAATCCAGTAGGCGCGTCTAAGAGTAGCTGGCGAATTGTCTCGTGATCAAAATTATGGCAAGCAATGTCAAACGCTTCTAAAAACACATTAATTTCGGCAAGGGGCAGCATTACTTCATTGGCAGTCATAATTCGCTCGTGGCAAGTTTCGCCTACGTTATCGCCAATTAATAGCTCTTCGTAGAGCTTTTCACCAGGGCGTAAGCCTGTGCACTCTATGGCAATATCGCCATGTGGGTTAGCACTGCTTTTAACCTCAAAACCCGATAAGCGAATCATTTTTGTAGCGAGGTCTTTAATTTTTACAGGTTCGCCCATGTCGAGCACAAATACATCGCCACCTTTACCCATAGCACCGGCTTGTATTACCAATTGTGCAGCCTCTGGAATGGTCATAAAAAAGCGCGTTATATCTTGATGAGTTAAGGTAATTGGCCCGCCCTCTTTAATTTGCCTACGGAACAATGGCACTACAGAGCCGCTCGAGCCAAGTACATTCCCAAACCGCACCATACAAAAACGGGTATTATGTTGCTTACCTTTATTTTGCGCTAACCCTTGTAAGCATAACTCGGCCATGCGCTTAGTAGCCCCCATAACATTGGTTGGGCGTACAGCTTTATCGGTAGATATAAGTACAAAGGTTTCGACTTTAGCATTCATTGCTGCTTTAGCTGCGTAGTAGGTACCAAATACGTTATTACGTACACCTTCAACCACATTATGCTCAACTAAAGGCACATGTTTATAAGCAGCAGCATGATAAACGGTGTGCACTCCAAAGGTGATCATTACAGTCTCAATGCGGTTTATACGCTGAACAGAGCCCATAATTGGCACAAGCTCAATATTAAGCTCATTCGCTTGAATATGTTCGCACAACTCTTTTTCGATTGAGTATAAGCCAAACTCGTTTACCTCAAACAAAATAAGCTTTTTAGGTTGCTGCTTAATAATTTGCCTACATAACTCAGAGCCAATAGAACCACCAGCCCCGGTAACCATAACTACTTTATTTGTTATATTAGCAGCCATTAGCTCAGGTTTTGGCTCTACCGAATCACGGCCTAATAGGTCTTCTATTTCGACTTCTCTAAATTCAGAAAGCTTAGCTTTACCACCTACAATATCGGCCATACCCGGGATCGACAAAATCTGTATTGCTAACGGCTCTAATTGCGCAAGTACCTCTTTACGGCGTGAGCGACTCTCGCTTGGCATAGCTAGCAATATTTTACCAATATTTCGTTTATCAATTAGGGTATGTATGTCGTTAAATGCATATACAGGTACACCTTGAATTATTGAACCTTGCTTTGTTACATCGTCGTCTATAAATGCGCGTACATGGTACTCTGGCCCGGCCTCTAGCGCTGTTGCAAGTTGCCTACCTGATGACCCAGCACCATAAATTATAACTTGCTCTTTATGTGATGTAGACATTTTGCCAATCATAGCGCGCACTACAATGCGTGAACCACCGACTGTTAATAAACAAAGCCAAGCAAAAATAAAAGGCATAGAACGGGGCATCATCACCCCTAAAAAAAACGAGAATATAACCAGTGCTACAGTGGCTATTAAGGTACCAATAACAATGGCCCACAATGCTTGAGCGTTCATATAACGAAGCACCGCACGGTATAAGCCTAGGTTAACAAAAGCAATTAATGAGGTAGGCAACAATAAGCCAAGTACAAACCAGTACTCAAGAACATACAAGGGGGCCAAGCTGTCGAGCCGAACAACTAAGGCAAGCCAAAAGGCCGAAAAAATAAAAAATGAATCAACAACTAGAGTGATAGCGCGCTTTTTAGAACGAGGCGCGTTAAAGATAGAGTCTATTATTTTGTCCACTTGAAATCCCTTTTGTATTAAGCTTGAATTATCAGTTGTCCTAACTGAGCAAAAGCTTAATGATTGTTATACATCCATATAATATAGCTAGTGAGAGTAAAAATCACCAAAAACCAATACATTTTTATTAACTATTGATTTCACCAACCTTTTTATAAAAATTCGCTAAAACTTCAACCAGCTCACCTACTGACTCTTTTGGTAATTCGTTAATACCTGCAGCAGCTGCTCGGCCACCTCCAGTAGCAAACAGACTGCATACATCAACAGCGCCTTTCTTATTATTGAGTGGCGCTCTCACACTTACTGTGTAACTTCCTTTATTGTTATAGGTAAGCACAGCATGGGCTTTACTTGGCGCTTGGTTTGCAAGGTCGTTGCCTAATACGCCACTTACACGGCGAGCCCATGGCGCATCTTCAAGTAAAATAACTTTAGCTGTCTCGCAATTATGTATAACTTCAGCACATGCTGCTTTTTGCATATCTGCTTTGTAGGCTCTTTCTAATACATAATAAACCGACCCAAGATCGTTAATTGCATCAAAAGGAGACTCATATTTAAGTAGCTCATTAAACAAGTCTTCTGGAGCAAAGTGTAAATCGGCAATTTCACTGCCGTAGCCATTGTAATTAATGTAAGTACCAAATGCTTTTAACTGCGACTTTTCAAGCTCTGTAAGGTTTAATTTATCAGCCTCACAGTCAGCTTTAGTAAATAAGTTATCACCATAAGCTGCTGTAATGGCCCATAAGTGGTACTGCTTATCGATAAGGTCGCTTACTATTAAACTAGTGCACATATTCGCATCTAAATTAATATGTGCAAATAAGTTAACGTGCTTTGGAATATCACCCGCTTTATGATGGTCAACATACATAACTCGCGCCCCAACACATAGCGCATCGTGCAGTTCTGCCATATTTTTTTCCATCGAAATATCGAGTACACGAATATTATCACCGGCTTTTGGGGTGATTTTTTTTAATAATTGAATATCGCGTTTCACACCGGTTACTTTAACGCTATCTATAGGGTTCGCTAGCTGTAGCTGTAAAAGAGCGATTATGCCATCAGCATCGCCGTTAAAAATATCGTAGTTCATAAAATCTCAAAGTAATAAAGGATAAAGCATTAGGCGCTAGGATTTAGAAATTAGAAGCTAGAAGTCAGATATTAGAGGTCAGAAGTTAGACATCAAAGGTTAGATATCAGAGGTCAACAGACAGATATCAGTTGTTAGACGTCAGTAATCAGGTTTCTGGCTCTAGATTTCTATAATCCCTGCTTTGCGCAAATAGCCAATAATTTGCTCAACACTTTGCTCAATGCTTTGTTCTGCTGTTTTTACATGAATCTCTGGTTGCTCTGGTACATCAAAAGCCGAGCTAATACCTGTGAAATTAGGGATCTCACCTGCACGTGCTTTTTTGTACAACCCTTTAGGGTCGCGGCTCTCGCAAACCTCTAGCGGCGTATCAATAAACACTTCAACAAACTCGCCCTGGCTCATAATACTTCTAGCGCGAGCACGGTCTTCTTTAAACGGTGAAATAAACGCGGTTGATACAATTAAACCTGCATCAACGAACAGCTTTGCAACTTCACTAATGCGGCGAATATTTTCGATGCGGTCTTCGTCACTAAAAGTAAGACCTCTGTTTAAGCCCATGCGTACGTTGTCACCATCAAGCAAGTAAGTATGACAACCTAATTCAAATAACTTTGCCTCAACCGCATTTGCAATTGTCGACTTACCTGAGCCACTTAACCCAGTGTACCAAAGTAATAAAGGCTTATGCCCTTTATGTTGCTCTTTTTCAGCACGCGAAACGGTTTGAGTGTGCCATACAATGTTCTCGGTCATATTGCCTCTTGAGGTTCAGGGTTGATTTCAGATTTCAGATTTCAGATTTCAGATTTCAGATTTCAGATTTCAGATTTCAGATTTCAGATTTCAGATTTCAGATTTCAGATTTCAGATTTCAGATTTCAGATTTCAGATTTCAGATTTCAG
>NZ_JAKGBG010000081.1:0-8357 GCF_021532595.1 Pseudoalteromonas sp. OFAV1 | reverse complement strand
CTTTCTTCATCGACTTTGGCATTCCAAATACTACGCGCACAGCCCATCCACTGACTTAATACCTGCTTTTGGTGTGATGTTGGATTTGCACGAAGCTTAATGCCTGTTAACAACTCAATCTCTGATTACTGTATAAATATACAGTAGACTGTAATTCATTCTAACCAAAAGTCAAGACCGTTCGCCTTGACTCGCAGCTAAAGCAAGCGAGAATGCGGCGAACATGTGTTCAAAATATTAAGCAATTAGAACCTGATGAATAATAAAAAATAATTAAAGATCATACTGGAATAAGGGTTAAATTATGGAGATAGACACACGAAAATACGGTTCAGTAGTCTATGACATTAATGGCAATGTCACAGCGTTACATGACAAGGTTGCTGTTGGTGATAAGGTCGAGTGGCTTGGCCGTAAGGAAGGTAATTGCATAAACGATGATAAGTTTGTAGTCGGCGAGCATTATGTAGTAGCTGCCATTTATCCAAGCAATTTCGATCTGGAATTGCAAGGTAGTGAGGACGAATACACTACCAGAGCAGGCAAAACTGAATACAAGTTAGTGACATTAGATTAAGGGGTAAGTCAATGAGAGCATTCTTTCAGAAGCATATAGAACCGTTGTTGATGCAAGTGGTCGATGAATTTGGCCCAGAAAAATACACGGAAAAAGAAATTGGTAAAGTTGACGGTATTAGAGCTGTCAATGGTGGAGGTTTATTCTCTAGTATCAAGACTGAGGTGAAAATTAACGAAGTAAATTACCTCATAGAGGGAGCTCTAAATGGAGTTACTTTGGGTGAAACAGTTACCTTGAGGCATTGGCCAAAAACAGATCCTAATGGACTTCAATACCTTTTAGTGGCGGGTAGAAAATATAGGATAGCTCATTAATAAAAGCATTTTTCATCATAATACCTGTATAAATGAATTATACAGGCATTATCACATAAGTACTCTACATAAAGTAAAGGCTTGTAGATTTAAAGTTAATGGCTTAATTCCATATCACGGCCTAATTCTTCTTTAGGGTGCCAATCAAAACCAACATTATATGCTTTTCTTTTACTTACATTCATTTGATCAAGAACAGTAGATGATGAATGTAGGTCGCGCTTTATTTCATCAATAAACTCCTTATCTGCTTCTTTTCCATTTAAATCTACAATCTTAACCTGTCCACTTTCAAGAACATCTAATGCCTTGTGTACTGTTGCTGTGAACTGCAAAAAGTTCTGCTTTGAAGCAGTAGCTGAATGAACATTATTGAAATCTACATTAGCTACTTTTGCCAAACTAGGCTGTACAACATCTGTTTGAATTTCATCTACCGGCGTTTTAATGACAGCTCCCATTTTACCCGAGGAATTAGCTAAATCATTTACAAGGTTACTAAATACATCACTACCATAGTAAGTTCTGTCATTACCTGATTCATATGAACCCTGACGGTCAAACTTATTGAATGTCAGCATAGTGAGCGCTCTTTCAACACCAAAGAATTGATCACCTGTAACAGAATTTGCCATTCTAAATGTAGATGATGCAAATTCTTCCGGTGTAGTGTTCTTATAAGCCCTTTCATACATTGGATCTAGTGATATTGCATACCGATTCAAAGCCGACTCTAAACGATGCGTAAGTGTTTTATCAACTAATGCACTCTCTCTTTCATCTAGATTATGGTTAACATCGTTAAGGGAACCAGAGAGAAATTCTATTCCACTCTGATCTAAAATTAAGGGACTATCGCTTTTCTGTTTAATTTGCTTTGTTGCCGACAACATCATTGCGTTTGTTGGAAACTGACCTTCATACATTTCTTTTGAAGATATCCCTGCATTAATTCTTTCACGAACTGAGGTAAGGTTGTCCTCAATCATACTGGCCATTAAGGTTGATTTACGGCTTGTGCTCTTTGTATGGTCGGCCCCTACCTCTTTGCATACAGACAGGAAAAGTTGTTCAGCTGCTTTAAATAGGTTTTTACCTGATTCGGTCTGACATAGCTTATCATTTTGTAAGATCAAGTCATCTAACTGTTTAACAACATTGACGACTTTATTTAAATTATTGATTCTAGTGCTCATAAATAACTTTATCCTATTTTTAAGTCTTGAGATTTATCTAAATCGACCGCAGGTTGAGGTTCCCATTTAATACCAAGGCGGTAATTAGGGCTTGTTGATAAGAAAGCATGATCTAACTCTTTTTTCATAGATGAAATATTATTCATTACATCCAAGATGACTTTTGGATCTTCAATCTTACCCTCGTTGTAATCCTCAAATACTGACTTTGAAATCACCGAATTAGTTTTCATCATTGCCTTTGATAACATCAAAACATCATTTGTTGTAGGCACACTATCAGGAGTATAGTAATTAGGCTGTCCAGCGAACTGTAAGACTGATTTCTTTGCATTATGCAAAGGCTTATCTTCAACCGGGATCTGAACCTTGCTTGCTTTATTTAAGACGTCATTTACGATGTTAATAAAAACATCTTGGCCTTTGTAATTTCTTAAGAATCCATTTTCATAAGAACCACCCGAGTCCAGCGCACTCATTACATTGGTTACAACATTTTTTTGTTTACCAAATAAATCAGTTTCATTACTACGCATCATTAATTTATCTAATGATGTTGCTACATCGCTAATTTCTAGCTCATTAGGTAAATTGGCAAATTCTTTGTGTAACATGATGGCTAGCGACTTACTTGAATCAGCAAACTCCATAACTGATGCATGTATATGTGCCACTGTACCTTTTAATTTGGGGCTAATATTTTCAAACGTCAAACCATCTATGTGCTTGGTGTATTCTTCAACCATACCAGCAAGAAAAGACGCATCTTGATAATCACCAACAAATGAATCCGGCTTGAACTCTGTTATAAATTTCATTGAATGAAAAAACACGTTATCGTTGTACTCAGACAGCTGTTCTGGACTCATTTCTTGTTTTTGCTTAGCTGATGACAAATTGAATGCGCAGAGTGTATTGTACACTGCTCTAGCATTCATAGATTGATCTTGATTTGGAGTACCATTATGTAAGGCATCAACCAAATCATCTAAAGAGTTTTTAAACTGTAAGCCTTCTGGGGTTTGTGGGATGATTCTATCTTTATTTGAATGCAAGTCTACTATGAATGCTGCAATTTTCTTTATCTTTTCGGGTTTAACAAAAGCCATTATAAACATCTCATTATCAATTATTCATTATGTATACATTGTACCACAATGATGAAAATTTAATGCTTACAAGTTATGAGAGATAAACGTTAAATCATTTACCCTTGTTACTGCATCATGACTAAAATTTAAATTGTAACTTTGGCTTTTTAGTATAGATAAATGACCGGCAGCAACCCCTTCTAATGCAAGCTTAGGCTGATCTTCTATGAAAATACCAGATGGTAATTTTTTCAAAGTAGACAACTTTGAGGCGCCTAATGGTAAAAAGATAATATCATCAATCAAACCAGCTAATTCCCTTTGGACAGTCCTTTTTCGCGAATTAATGACATGACGGCTCTCACCGCATGATGTGATCATCGTTATATTCGCGCCTTTCATTTTGGCTATCTCAAAGGCTTCAATGGCATCACTATAGGCCTCAATTTGATCATAGAAAATTGATTTTTGAAATGAATCAATCAACTCTGAAGGATTTATTAAACTTGGAAAAATGTCGCACATATCAAATCGCTCAGGCTCTTTATGCAATGCAATATGACCTTCATTTTTGCAGAAATTAATAAAGCCAGATAACCAATCAAGACAGACGCCATCCCCATCTGTATAAATATATGTTTTGTCATTAATCATTATAGAAATCTTAAGTTGTGATGTTCTTAACAGTTATTATAACATCTATTTGATGCAGATTTCTAGCTACTATAGTGTTGTACCAATTATAATAATAAGAGATAAAATATGTACAGCGAACAGAAATTTACCGTAGATAAACTTGCCTTTGAACACTTTCTGTTAGGTAACTTTCCAGAGTCAATAATTAAAATAAATAAAGCTTATTTGGGCCATGGCAATGCTTATGAAACAAGTGTGAGTATCAGTGAAGATAAAAAGGCAGGTGTTTTGACCGTGAAACAAAACAACATCACTCTATCACGCGAAAAATATAGTTATGAAATTCCTTTAAGTGAAGCCAGAACTATGTATGAGTTGTGCAAGCTAAAAATTGAAAAAGTTAGGTTTACAGTTTTGTATGACGAACACGAATGGGAAATTGACATTTATTTTAACTCAGAGCTAGTAATTGCTAAAGTTCAAATAAGAGATGAGCAATCAAAAGTGGTTAAACTACCCTCATTTTGTACCCAAGAAGTGACTGGGAGTAGTGAGTTTTACGATTACAGTATCGCGAAAAAGTTAGCATCTGCGCTTAGTAATTAAGCGATACTTAGCACTATCCTGTTTAATTTACAAAAACGGAACCTAATAATGTTAGGTTCCGTTTTTATTTGTTACGCTAGCTAATTATTTTGCTGCAATTTTGCTAAAGCGCTTGGTCGAGTACGTTGTTGCTCTACATTCGGACTTACTGTGCTTGCTAGATTTGATGTCTGCGCAAACTGTTGATCTTGGTAGAACTCTTCCGGTTCTTGCTCATGAATTTCTTCTTGAACAGGCTCTACTTTACTTAGTAGTAAGTTACGAATTTTACCTTCAATTTCTTTTGAAACATCTGGATTTTCTTTCAAGAAGGTAATCGAGTTTGATTTGCCTTGGCCGATTTTACTGCCATTATAGCTATACCAAGCGCCTGACTTTTCCAAAATATTATTCTTAACACCTAAGTCGATAAGCTCACCTTCTTTAGAAATACCTTCACCAAACATAATGATGAATTCGGCCTGCTTGAACGGTGGTGCAACCTTATTTTTAACGATTTTTACGCGGGTTTCATTACCAATTACGTTATCACCCTCTTTTACGGAGCCGGTGCGACGAATATCGATACGTACTGACGAATAAAATTTAAGTGCATTACCGCCAGTTGTTGTTTCTGGATTACCAAACATGACACCAATTTTCATACGGATCTGATTGATAAAAATACATAACGTGTTTGAACGCTTAATGTTACCTGTTAACTTACGTAACGCTTGTGACATTAAACGGGCAGCGAGACCAACGTGCGCGTCTCCCATCTCACCTTCAATTTCAGCCTTAGGTGTTAAGGCAGCAACTGAGTCAACAATTACAACATCAACTGCACCTGAGCGTACTAACATGTCGCAAATCTCTAATGCTTGTTCACCGGTGTCTGGTTGAGAAACAAGTAATTCATCAATATTTACGCCTAGTTTTTGCGCATAAATAGGATCAAGTGCGTGTTCGGCATCTACGAATGCACAAGTTTTCCCTTGTTTTTGAGCCTCTGCAATAACCTGCAAAGTAAGTGTTGTTTTACCTGATGATTCAGGGCCAAACACTTCAACAATACGACCAGTTGGTAAGCCACCAATGCCGAGTGCAATATCAATACCTAGAGAACCAGTTGAGATTGATTCAATATCTAAAGCTTTATTATCTCCAAGCTTCATTACAGAACCTTTACCGAATTGTTTTTCAATTTGACCTAGGGCCATTTCTAATGCTTTTTGTTTGTTACTCATAGTAGATACCTTATGTTATGGTTTTTCAAATCTATAAAACGATATTAAACCAAAAAAAGATATATGGCAAGCGCTATATATCTTTTTTTGAAGAAATGTTTTTTAAGACGTTATTTTAGTGTCGATAACGCATCGTCAACATCTTCCTCAGTCGAGAGACCTTTTATGAAGGTCATTTGAAAATCACTTTTTATTACATCTAAATCAAACTCTAGATACCCTAATCCTGATAATGCACTTTGAAGCTTATCGCACTGACACTCTTGCGTCAGTGCAGCAACCTTAAATTCACCCGGTGCTACAGGAAGTAATAACACCTGTATATCGTCGTCTAGCGCTTCATGTAAAGCTAAAGTATGTTCTTCAAAAGTCATCGTAGGGATCATCTCAAAAATGAAGCCAGCGTCCCATACAGGCAACCCTAACTCTTTTGCTAGTTTAACAGCTTCTTTTTGGTTTAATGAATTTGCTTTGATTTTATTAGCAATCAACAAACCCTCCTCTGTCATTCCCCCCTCAGCTCGCGTAATCTCTTCATTTAACGCATGATAGAGGCTAACATTTTCTTTTACACACTTAGCGTAATTAATGATAGCTTGATTTTGCTCAAGTGATAGCCCTTTGTAATCGATTTTCATATAAACCTTCTCTATACCAATTAATAATACATATAAATCTTTCACTATAAAGCAAATTTGCTCTAAGTATCACAGTGCATCACTATACACTATCCTCAGATTTGTTAAAAATAAATCCATAAATAATTGACGAGTACTGTTTTTGTTCATAAGATTCTCAAAATCAAGCGTAAGGTTATGTATGACTTTCAGATGTATTATAAATGGCTTCTTATGTCATTGATTTTTATAACTACTAGAGAATCTCATTCGGATTACACCTAAAACCAATTTAAAGAAATTTTTAGTGACTGGATATGAATAACCAACAGCCTTTTCTAAACATCAGTAATGCAATTTCCTTCAGTGAACGAAAGTCGCAAACCTTAACTCTGAACATTGGCGCAAACCTAATAATCATAATGTTGATTGGCATTTCTTGGTCTTATTATATGGACAAAGTAATAATAATCTTCATATTAAGCTGCTTGTTAATGTCGCAGATACCATCATTACTCCTCAAGATTGAATTCGACAAACTATCCTTTCTGAAAAATGAAAAAACTGCGCTGGTGGAATTATACTCTTCTGCCGTTTCAGCACAGTACAATTTCCGAATTAAAAAAACGCCAATCCATTCTTTATATGCAGAGCTATTGATACTATCAGAGTTTTGTAAGGGTAAGGGAAGAAATCCAATTGTATCCAAAAAGGTAATTAAAGGCCTATTGGCTTCTAACATTGTTGTTTCTGATGTTGGTCTTATGAACTATGCAATATCAAAAAAAATGACAGCCGCTTTAACAATTGTATTTTTTGTAAGCAGTCTGTTGGTAATGGCCAAGTAATATGACATCTTTACACGGCTAATCACTATTAACCATTAAAAAAGTTGTAGTGAGTATTTAAAAACTAACTTAAGGTAATATTATGAATAATTTATCAATTTCATCATCACTGGATATGGCTTTTAACTTTTGTGAAATAAAGCGATAGCTGTTCGCAATCGCCTATTTTTCTCTATCCTGTGTTTGTTTTCAATTGCATATGCTACTAGTTACGTAATAAACGTAACAACTTCAGTTATTGTACTTGCCTTTTTAATTTTGTTTTTAATTCCCGGCACAATCCTTCTCTTAAACCTTAAAAATGTTGCCGAATTACAGGAGGATAAAGATAAAATTATTGAGATTTTCTCTAAAGTATCGACAAATGAAGAGAGTAAGTCAAATAAGTTTCAGAAAATGCTATCAGGATTAAGCCAAATAGCAGAAAAAGTAGTAAATGACCCTGAGTTATTAGATTCCCTGCCTGACGTTAAGGATAGACTACTATCTGTATTAACTTTATGTTCTCCAACAACCTTATTGCTATACATGATGTCAATTATCTCATTTTTAATTTTATGCATTACAGCACTCTTTAGCTTCTTAATTGTCATCTTTTAAAATTTTAGGCGGCAATTTGGCATATTGCCGCCTAAATCAATTCACAAATAGTGTTACCTACCTCTCATTCCTCAGTAATTACGCTCTACACCCATCCATAAAGAATTCTAGTGAACTACTCGCAGCTAAAGCTCGCGAGCTTCCAAGATAATAGCCTAAGCTACTAACCTTTCTTTTTTGACGCTTCGTTGGACACTGCTAGTCGAGCTTTTAGCTCGGCTAGTCTTACGATTGCCTCCACGTCCACTATCTGACTTAGTTCTGAGAACTCCATCGTCAGACAACTCCGTTCCAGAGTCTAAAATGAGATTGATTGCCCGTTTCTTTATAACCAATGATGCATTGTTGTCTGCATTGTCAGTATTACCACAGTTACCGCACACAAATAACTCTTGTGATTTACGGTTGTCGGGGTGAGTGTGACCGCATTTAGCGCACTCCTGACTGGTATGGGCTGGGTTTATTTTGAAGACGGCTTTTCCTGCTTGGTAAGCCTTGTATTTGGTGTAAGTCTCAATGATGTGCCAGCCAACGTTTAAAATAGACTTGTTTAGCCCAGCCTTTTGCTTGGCTTTGTTTGACACATACCGACCTTGTTCATCTTGCTTCGCCTTTGGCTTGCGCGTCATGCTTGAGGCTCGTA
>NZ_JAKGBG010000080.1:0-9348 GCF_021532595.1 Pseudoalteromonas sp. OFAV1 | reverse complement strand
AACAAATCGCCCTCTATTTAACTGTATGCATATACAGTACATAATAATTCCTACTTCATTAAAGTCAAGACCGTTCGCCTTGACTCGCAGCTAAAGCAGGCGAGAATGTGGCGAACATTTGTTCAAGAGGGTAGTGCGGAATATTACAACTGGTGGTTGGCCTACCAGATATCTAATAAGGCGGACTGGGCGCTTTATTATTTGAGTTACCCGATAAATCAATATGAAATCAGGAAGAGCTCTGAAGTTCTACCATCAGACCATCCCAATAATGGTTTTTACAAAGAAAACAACTATGTTGTATTTGATATCAAAAGATATCCTGATTTTGCTGAGGTTATAATTACCAATCATCAAATCTCATTCTCAGATGTTATAATGCCTTTAGGGGAATATACTTTATTGCCTAGTAATAGACAGTTTAACCTAAAAGTTCGCCAAAAGGGTTACAAAAGTAAAGATGTTACCATCAATGCAGTAGCTGGCATAAATAGCGCTTATATAGCTTTAGAAGAAATGAACCCTAATGAGAAACTTGAAGAATATAAGAGAAACATATCTAATAAAAAGGGCTTCCTTTACATAAAACCTAGACCATTTGAGAATGAAGATGCTTCAATAAGGATATTAAATATTCGGGAAAAATTTACACAGGGCATGATGCTTAGTCCCGGACGTTATAAAATTGAAATCAAGAAGAAAGGTTTTGAAACTGTAATTAAAGAAATTTATGTTCCATCTAGAGGGATTAAACTTGAAGTGTCATTAGACAGAAAACGGACTTAATTATTTCGTAACCCTAGATGAAATGATGCATTTAGGGTTACATTAAAAAAGTTCTTTACATGTTCATTCCACTAAAATCTAGTGAACTTAGATCCACAGGTTTTCGTTCTTTAGGGTATTGTAATCTAACATCATGATTATCTATTAATCTTGTAAGTCTTTTTGGTGCCGGTTCAATACTAATGTTTTGAAATATAAAATCATCAAAATCTATCTTCTCGTTAACAAGGTCAAGAATGTGGCTAGCATTCTGTTTGTTCGTAAGTATTTCAACTTTTAGTCCATAGGTTGACCCAATTTCTCGTGATTTTGCTACATGTTGAAGAGACTGCTTGTTGTTTATCAGATTCAAAACTTCATGTACGTATTTGTAATCTGAATCATCAAAGGTTAGTGTAATTGCTGTATCAACTATATTTGCATTAAAAGATTCTAAACTATCTACAATTGATTCAAGTTCTGCATTTAATCTGTTTTGTTCTTTAAATTCAGGTAATTCTCTAGCGGGATTTTTCTCTAGATGAATCAAAATCTCATCATACCTATTATTTAATTTTTTTGTACGGCTAACAATATATTCATCCGCCGATCTGAACGACATCGAGTTATCTGGATTAAAACATTGTTCACTCGGGTTAAGAGAAATACCTAGAATCTCAGGGTGTTCATTGAGTTCTGTAGACTCAGGTGTCGTTTTTAAATGCATTAAAGCGAGTCGGATTTGGCGATCTTTATCTTTATCAAGAACATCTTGGTTCATTATCGTGCTTGCAATGAAGTCATAGATCTCTATTTGTGAATCAGGAAATTTCATAAAAGGGCCTTATTTTTATTTTCTATAAAAACAATTATACCACATTTGGTAGAACGCTAATTTAGGACTTCATACATTTTAGGACTTCATACATATTGCCTTAGAAGTGTAGACGTAGCTCTTGATTCGAACAAAATATGCAATGACAATAAAGTTTGCACGTTTCCCTTAAAGTCTGCACAGAAGTTGAGATGTTGACCTTAAAAATTGCACACGCTAGTAAAAACAAAGTGTACCGAGAGAGCATCAAGCAAAGATGTTAGCTCCGCGCACATACAAACTGGGTTTAGTGTTCAAATATTAGGGGAAAAATGAGGTGTTGAGCGTGCAAACTAAATTGGAAACCCACATTCGTTAGAAAAATTCTATCAAGTAAAAATTAGTCCTCGATTACTTTATATAAAAAATGACTTCAGAGCTAACATCGTAAGGGATAGCTGAGTAGTTAACGCCGGAGTCTCTAAGATTGTAATACAAACGGCCATAAACATTACGAATGGCAGTATAGGTATAATCCATTCCGGTTCCGCCGCAGCCGCTTTGTTCATATCTGTATAACACTGTCCAACTTTGGTAATTTTTAAAGTCAGGCTGTAATGAAGTTAAGTCATATATGTTCGAACAAAGATCTTCACGAGTAAGTAATTCTTTTGAGTGAAAGATTTCATTTCCAGTTACAGTAGAAACAACTTTTACACCTTCAGTCATGTTTGCAACTAGCTCTAGCCATTTTTCATCAGTTACTAATGGTTCTTTATCATATATGAGAAATGGAACCCATTCATCGTTTTGTGTATCTTCACTAGCACTTATACTTGCATCTACATTAGACAGAAAGCGTAGATTATTTTCTGCATGTGCTGCTGAAGTAGACGCTAGAAGTAGAGTGGTTAGAGCAAAATTTCTTATAAGCATATCATTTGGCACCGATTAAACATAATTAATCAATTTTAAGAGTAAAATGATGTTCCGCAATCCACCTTTAAAAAAGTACTTCATTATTCTAAAAAACAAGGTGTATAACCTTAATAGGATTTTACATTTGTAGGTCTTATGTATTAGTGCCATAATAAAATCTCAAACATTTCGGCTTAAATCAACAAGAAAGTCGAAGTAACAATTAAAAGGGCAGGAGACTATCATGGATATAACAAAGCTAAGTGAATGGAGCGAGCTTTTTAGTGCAATAAAACCAGATCAATTTTTTAATCGTACTACCCCTGTACATCACCAGCAAATGTATCTATGCGCTCCAATCTCATTAGCAAATAATATTCAGAGGCTTTGCCCAAAAATTTTAGATGGTCGAGACTCTATTCGTATTTGCATTGCTGGTGCAGAATTTATGGATACCTTTAATGATGGAAATGCATATAGTGTATTAGAAAAAATATTTGATTCTAGTATCAAATGGGAACTTGATTTCGTTGGTCTAAAAATTTACAACAGACGAAATTTTGGTATACAAATCACAAAAAATATCGGAACAAATGTTAAATCTAACTTTTTTAAATCTAGTCTTGGGCACTATATCAAAGAACATGGTATGCCTGATTTGGTTTCAATAAACTGTCCCGGTTTCGAAGAGTTTTGTGAAAGTTGGTTAGTTAAGGATTCAGGCATTAAAGATTGCTTAATTAATAACATTCCCGTAATTGGCACAAGTTATGGGAATGATGAAGCTGAAATAGATCAAATTTATAGCAGATCTTATGGTTTTAAGATAATTGATATTTATGACAACCAGTACACAATTGGTGATTCTCCAATAGATTTTAATGAAGCGGCTGACAGTTCTATGAATTGGTCGGGACAGGGATGGAGAATGGTAAAAGGTAACTTTCAGCGAGATGATGAGCTTATAGAACTCATAGAAGAACAAAATAAGTTTCTACATGAAATTAGTGACGGTAGCATCGAAACAACTTACTATCAAAGGTTTGATTTAATACATAAAGAAGGGAGTAAAGTTTTATATAAGATAGGAAGAGATTTAGCTTTTGATATCGATGACAAAGCAATAGTAAACTCCCAAGGTCAGACTGTAATTGAGGACATTGAGTTAGATACAACTTATCTCAGCGATGACTTAACAACACCTGCGCAGGCTCTTCTAATTATAGCTATCATACGAAGAGATTACTTGAGTGAGATCGATAATGCCGGGTTTTCACAATTTAATAGTTTAAGCGAGTCTGTCGAAGAATTAAAAGAGTTTCTTAAGAGTAATAATATAGATTCTGATCTTAGTGACCTATCTAGCTTCATATTTGGTAAAGCTGCAAAAGAAATGACTCCTATTAATATTAAAATTAATAAATTAATTAACAATGATGATTATGCTTCACTAAGTTTATTTTCAGATAAACAATTACATGACTTCACAACTGAAAATCATCAAAATCTAATGCATTTAGCTGCATTGAAAAACAGCGAAGCTCTTTATGAAATTGCTAAGACTGTAAAAATAAAACCTGAAGACAGAGATGGTGACTTTTTTAATGCGGTGGATATATGTGCTGAAAAAGACAGCATAGAAATATTCTGTAGAATAAGAAAGGATTTCCCTAACTTTGACTTTAATGATTGCGACCCAAAAGGCTTTAATGTTATGGCAAGAGCGTTGACTTATGGTTCACCGAGAATGATTAAAGCGTTAGAGAAATTAGGCTTAGAGCCTACTCTAGGGCATGCTGCTCAAATGTTTAATGACATGCAATAGTACATAAAAACACGGAGATAAGTATGGGTAAGGGCGCAAAAATCATTATAAAAGCTGGGAATGATTACGGTAAACGTCTTGCTGATGTAGAGGGCCATTTAACTGCATTCATAAACAACAATGTAGATAACAGACAGTACCTACCTGATAACTTTTTAAATTGGTTACTACATATTCTATATAAAAAGTTTGGGCCTCTGGATATCTGGAGTAGAGAAAAAAACACAAGAATTGAGTTTGGTAACTTTAAGTCGAAGTTAGGTGAGGCTATATTCACTCTAAATTTTAAGAATAAAAAACCAAGATTTTTCGTCGCGGGTAAAAGTTCTGTAAAAAGGAAATTGACAAATTTACCAGTAAATGAAAAAACAAAGGCAGTAGAGTTATCGAAATCTTATCACAAGAAGGTCATCCTTTCTGTACTGCACAATGATTTCTATAAAAGTAGATGTCCAACGTTTTCAAGTGAGTCTCTAACGGAATTCTTGAGCTTTGCTCAGGGATATGACTTTATCCTAGGTAAACCAAATAAAAAGCGATTTTCTAAAACACGCGACAATAGGGCTCAAGCTGAATTTAGAAAGCAAGCGTTCAGGATTTACGGCAATACTTGTTTGATAACAGGAGAGGCTCCAGACGTAGCACTGGAAGCTGCCCATATAGTTCCACACAAAAACACAACCATCGAAGAGTCATTTTTACCGTGGAACTGTTTACTGCTACGTAGAGATATTCACAAGCTCTTTGATGAAGGGTATTTAATTGTATCCAAAAATCTTACGGTGAAGTTAAACAAAAGGGCGCTTATGGATATGGATAATTACAGCCACTTAGATGGAATGAAATTAGATTTCAGTTCTATAGATTTTGAAAATGAAAGCTTTTCTATTAATGAATTTGTAAGAAAAATAAAGGCCAATTTGAATGAAAGAATGATTTTGATGTTTAATTAAGAGCTAATGATAATTTTACTTTGAAATTTAAAATATCGAGTTATCTGTACATTTCTGTATGGACAGATAACTCAGTTTTTAGTTAATTAAAAAGTTCTTCAATATCTTCATTAGATAAAGAAACTCCAACTTCATCAGCAATTTTTTCCACCAATTTTAATGTTATACGTTGTTTCTTTAAGAGTTCATCCATAAACACATCTGGGTGACTTCTAGGATATTTATCAAGCATTAAGCTTTCAAGATGCTCGCACAACACAGTTGTAGGCTCATTTGAAAGTGCTGAAATGTCATATTCAATAGGGATATTGTTTTCACATGCCATTTTTTTCATTTCATATAAGTTTTGATCGAAAAATCTTAGAACTTCGAGTTGAAATGTATGAAAAGTATTTGATGAATAAAGTTCATAATCTTGTTCATTGGAAATACCCTTAACGAATGCAAGTTCTAAAAGAGAAAAATAAATTTCATCAAATCCAGACTCGCCCCCTAGATCTTCAATTTTAGACCCAATTGGTAAAACATATAATGAGTAAATAGGGGAGATATGCACAAGCGCTTTCATTGCGCATACGATTATCTTAACAAATGGTAAGTCCAAAATTTCTTCGAGTTCTTCATCATCAAGTTCGTCACTCATCAATTTTGATTCAATATATTCTGGAAGAATTTTTGGTACATCAACACCAAGCCGCTGGAGTATTTTAATACTCTTGATTGGTACACCATATTCATCATCTTCAAGAACTTCGCATTCGTAAAGGTGTTCGGTTCCTAAAGTTATAAGTTCCCTAATGTGGTCAAATAACACTTTCCATCGTTCAGCCTCACAAACTGAGCCGGTAAATGATATCAAATCCAAATCATGAGTAGATTCAGAGAGTCCTATTAAATCTAAAATGTCAGCTCTCATTGAGTGTGACATATGTTCATCATTTTTCCATTTTGTAATTTGAGTTTGTGAAACTGATAGTTTTTCAGCTAATTCTTTTTGAGTGCAATTAAGATTTTCAAGCGCAAGTGAGATAATTAGTGATGGTGAATTCATAAATATGACCTTATTTAATAATGTAAGGCCATAATACATAATTTAGTAAATTAATAAAGAAATTTACTAAATTTCTTTAATAACTTAGCAAATAATCAATAGAGCCTTTGCTAAGATCAAATACGGACATGTTTATGAAAGGAGGTTTCTTACTGTCTAGATAGTAGTGGTCTTCAAACACTTTATTGTAATCAACTTCATACGAAAGTGATGTATAGCAGATTTTATTGGCATTTCGTGCTTTTGCGATTTTCAAAGCTCTTCTTAAATCCGTATTTGAAAAAAACATAACAATATTTTCTGAAGAAATATAGAAGTAAGGCAAGTTACAATCCCACTCAACTTCGACATTGTTGAATACATTAAAGTACTCTAAAAGCTGCAATACAAGGAAGCGATCTTTACCTGTCTGACCTTTACCTATTTTACTTTCACAAAAGGTGTGCGGCTGGTATATCTTTGGCTTTGGCAACCATGAACTTGGGTTATAAATACCATCTTCAGTCCATTCTGGTGAAGATATACTACCTAAAGTCAACTTAACGCTATAACATGATAGTTGGTCCGAGAAGTATGAAATTAATAGTTTGTTAGTGTCAATGCCAGTGCCATATATTGCTGATCCTGACCAATGATCTCTTGGGTTGGCCATAATCTCAAATAAGTGTAGTGCTGTATTTATGTCATTTTCAGTAATTTCGTGTAAACAATTCATTGAGTGAACCTTTTAATAAAATCTTCGATTTTAAGTATAAAGACCTTTTTAAAAATGTGTAGTAGTGATGCCTTTTAATCTATCAATATTGTTATTTAACATAATCTTATTTATGGGCTATGTTGATTAGTGTTTGGCTAGTGCATGGTCGGTAGCAAAGTTATGGCTTATTAAGTCCGGTATTGGATAGTATCGGACTTTAGTTATTTTTTTATTTCTCGATACTATCTAACTTTTTTCACGATGTATTTCTATATACAACAGTATCAGGACTATTCGTGCTCAGGAAATGTTTGTTATATCGAAGGATTGCTCGATATGAATGTGATTAAAGAAATAACTAACTACAGCCCGAACTGTCTAGTAAGAACAATTTCTGTTTGGTCTAAAAATACAAAAGCCATATCTGAAATAAGATGCCTTTAGGCACTAAGTAAAGTTAAAGCTGTTGCTAATAATTAATCGAAACAGCTTTAACTCTATTAGTTCAAATTATATTATTGAAGAATGCCTTTGGCTTTAGC
The DNA here is from genome assembly GCF_021532595.1 of Pseudoalteromonas sp. OFAV1. Lineage (NCBI taxonomy): Bacteria > Pseudomonadati > Pseudomonadota > Gammaproteobacteria > Alteromonadales > Pseudoalteromonadaceae > Pseudoalteromonas > Pseudoalteromonas sp. OFAV1. The sequence continues at coordinate 1,783 of NZ_JAKGBG010000080.1, read as the reverse complement.
TTCTTTTAAGAATGACGGGTATTCGCTCAGTAACAAATCATACATTTCTTTATCTGATAACGAATCAATTTCTTTCACCGCGAAAAAGCCTGCATTATCAACATTTCGCCCATCTAATTCATCTAATTGATGGAGAAACTTAAATGATGTTGGGTATTGACTGTTTGTTGACGATGAAGATGACCCGAACAATTTACCAAAGAAACCTTTTTTAGGCTCTTCTTTAACTGGTTCATTTGCTTCTAGTGGATTGTAGTCTTCACCAATAGCTACAAATTGGAAGAAGATTGGTAGATCCGAAATTTTACGAATAGCTTCAATAGCTTTAGCCTTATCTGAAGCATCGCCATCTGTAACATAAATAACAAATACAGGTGTTAAGTTTTTATCTGGTTGATTACGGTAAAAATTATCTACTAGTTTAATAGCTTCCGAATAGTTTGTGTAACCTTCTAAACGCTGATCTTTAAGTGAATGTGTTCGCTGATTGTAATTATCCAAATTGATTGAATCTTGTTGTTTACCAGACTGGCCAAATTGGAAAATATCGATTTCACCATCATCGTCAAAATTTAAGCCAGCAGGGATTAACTTCTTAACTAGCTCCCCTACTTTACCTGAAGAATAAAGTCTGTTCATCGAATAGCTTACATCTAAGCACACAGCAACCTTTGCAACTTCGTTACTAAGTTTATTTTTACTTAAAGAAATACCGAACTGCTTTGTTAATGAAACTAGTTCAGGATCTTTGTTGGAGTATTCGTCTTCGAACTTTCTTAAATCAATAGTCATAATAATACCTTAATGTAGTTTAATACGTATTGAATTCTATGCTTAATTTAAGTCAAGTCAACAAAAGATGAGTTTTTTTGCGGGAGGGTTGCAACCCTTACATTAGGAATGGCCGTTAGCGATTCTCAAACCATAATATGGTCAATGTAAGGGTTACAGTGGGCTTCCGCCCTATCACCTGAATACTCAGGTTATTTGCATAGGTGTGCTATTACGCCAAAAGCTTGTCTTCTAACCTGTAACTACTTCCCCCGGATTCAATGCACTACAGTTACAGAAAGATACATTGAATCCCCTTTTGCAAGATACAAGAGGCTTGGGTTCTAAATTAATAGATGCAGTACACATACAAGCACAGGTTCCAATTCTATTCAGCGCAATTTAATTGTGCTGCCAAAGGACTGCCGTACTCTTAAGTGCCAACTGTCGCGAAAGCGTCGAGCTACTCTTTAAAAGATGGCTGCTTCTAAGCCAACTTCCCTATGAAATTAGGTAACAACAAATTATTCATTGTTATAAAATCTGGAGGCGGAACCCGGAATTGAACCGAGGTAGGAGGATTTGCAATCCTCAGCATAACCACTCTGCCATTCCGCCAAAATAAAGCCGGTGGTTGGTCCGGCTATATGATAAAGCAACATGTGACAATAAAAATCAACAAAACCAATATACCAATAGATATTATATTAATCAATAGGAAATTTATTAATTTAGTAATAATCTGACTTCATGAACACTAAGTGAACTACTCGCAGCTAAAGCTCGCGAGCTTCCAAGATAGTAGCCTAAGCGACTAACCTTTCTTTTTTGACGCTTCGTTGGACACTGCTAATCGAGCTTTTGGCTCGGCTAGTCTTACGATTTCCTCCACGTCCACTATCTGACTTAGTTCTGAGAACTCCATCGTCAGACAACTCCGTTCCAGAGTCTAAAATGAGATTGATTGCCCGTTTCTTTATAACCAATGACGCATTGTTATCTGCATTGTCAG
>NZ_JAKGBG010000079.1:0-10276 GCF_021532595.1 Pseudoalteromonas sp. OFAV1 | reverse complement strand
CGGAGTGGCTATCCCTGTTCATGCTGGCTCAATGACGTTTGATTACTCTGTTAATCAGAAAAAGAAGATGACCAAAGCTGATCGCTACATTAAGCGACTACAACGCAAGCTGGCGCGTCAGCAAAAAGGCTCAAACCGCAGAAATAAAACCAAGCATTGTATTGCTACGCATCACGCTAAAAAGGCGAATATCCGTAATGACTTTGCGCATAAAACAAGTCGTTCATTAGTCGATAGCCAAGCTAAGGTTATTGTGTTCGAAGCTCTACGAAGCTCAAGTATGATGCGCAAGCCAAAGGCGAAACAGGACGAACAAGGTCGATATGTGTCAAACAAAGCCAAGCAAAAGGCAGGGCTAAACAAGTCTATTCTCAATGTTGGTTGGCACATTATAGAAACCTACACGAAATACAAAGCTTACCAAGCAGGTAAAGCCTTATTCAAAATAAATCCAGCCTACACCAGTCAAGAGTGCGCTAAATGCGGTCACACTCACCCCAACAATCGTAAATCACAAGAACTCTTTGTGTGCGGTAACTGTGGAAACATTGACAATGCAGATAACAACGCATCATTGGTCATTAAGAAACGGGCAATTAATCTAATATTAGACACTGGAACGGTGTTGTCTGACGATGGAGTACTACGAACTAAGTCAGATAGTGGACGTGGAGGAAATCGTAAGACTAGCCGAGCCAAAAGCTCGACTAGCAGTGTCCAACGAAGCGTCAAAAAAGAAAAGTTAGCGGCTTAGGCTGTTACCTTGGAAGCTCGTTGCCTTTAGGCACGAGTAGTTCACTACTGTGGTGAGTCGAAAGCATCACGTAGAACACCGCCACCATCAGCTGAAGAAATTGAACGTCGAAAAAGACAAGATGCAATTGATGATTTCTACAGAGATAATAAGCGTATGAACGATATGTACGATCGTCTTTAAATAGCTATCACTAACCCAGATAAACGCTGGGCTAGTGGTGAACTATAACTATCTTTTTTTGTAACAAACTCTTGCTACCCTTCCCTGCTCATGTTAAACTAGACCCAATTCAAACAATGACGATGATGGCAATAACTTGAACAGGCTTAAAAAAGACATCTACTTCAAATTAAAGGCAGTTGCCCCTAGTTGTTACATGCATTCTTACACTGAGCAACAGCTGTTAGAAATGACTAATAATGCAGCTCAGCTTATTTTAAAGAACACTGCCGGTTCCCAAATTATCAGTCCTGCATATTTGCCAGAATATAAGTTAACAAAAAGAGCTAAAGAGAATATCCAGCGTAGTGCTTCGATAGCTACAATTACATCTGATTTACGTAATGCTAAGAGAGAACTGCTACACCTTATCTCGATCAGAAAGTCTCTTGGATATGTTTCATTTCATGTTTTGAACTCAATTAAGGCTAGAGCCTCAAAACTGGTTCAAAAGCCACTCAAGGATTACCTTGAAGCAATCAATGTTTTAATTGACTCTCAGCGCAAGTATTGTCGCTCTTTAATCAAGAGTGCAGCATCACTTAGAACGTCTCAATCAATACTTAAACAGTAGAGGAAATTATTGTGAGCAATAACAGTAATCGTAAAAATTTAACCATTGTTTTTACTCAAGATGGTGAACATATACATAACTGGGAATCAGACACGCAGAACCTTGAACCTACAGCTATGCTTGAAGCTGCTTGCAGTTAAGGTCTGGTTGATTGTAGCAAGCCATTGGACTTCATTACTTATCTTGATGACGAAATTGACTGCGTTTTACTTGAAGGCTCTTTTAAACCAGAGTTTATAGCGTTACACTCTTAAGCAGGTCGCTTTGAAAATTGTGTGTTTTTTGAAACGGTCAAGCAACTATAACAACGCTCTTTCAAAATCCGCCCAACTCAATGTTATTTTGTTAAATAGCATCCTAGAACTAGCATTATGTAGCTCTAGGATGCTATATGCGGCTTAGAAACCTAAATTGTGCATCTCAGCATAATCTTTTAAGTTATCCGCCCAGTGCGGCTTAAAGTACAGCTATTGAGGTACTTACAGCTAAGTTTTTTGTTATCCGCCACATGTGCGGTTTAAAGAAGAATGATCGAAATATTTACCAAAAATAGATAGTTATCCGCCACATGTGCGGCTTAAAGAAGGTATTTGCTCGCGTCGTTGTTTAAACCATGGTTATCCGCCACATGTGCGGCTTAAAGACATAATCGATTGTGTTTTAACGCATACGACAAGTTATCCACCACATGCGCGGCTTAAAGTTATGAGTTCTGAACTAATTGCATTCATAATTAGTTATCCGCCACATGTGAGGCTTAAAGTAAATTATGATGATAAAAATTCTGACACTGTTGGTTATCCGCCACATGCGCGGTTTAAAGTATGAATCCACTTATATTGGCAGCGATATTTCTAGTTATCCGCCACATGCGCGGCTTAAAGAATTTATACATGCTGACAAATAAGCTTTTCTAAGTTATCCGCCAAATGTGCGGCTTAAAGTAGTGCTTTTTTACAAGAACCTGATGACTGATCGTTATCCGCCACATGCGCGGCTTAAAGTAACACTTGGAGCCACACGGTCTTGCTTAATTTGTTATCCGCTACATGCGCGGCTTAAAAAGAGTAATGTAACCATCGTAACTAACATGCGCAGTTATCCACCATATGCGTGGTTTATAGTTCACCACCTTCGTGTTTAAACCCATAATAACTGTTATCCGCACTGAGCGGCTTAAAGAAGAAAGTAGAAGATCAATTAGAGAAGCAGCAGGTTATCCGCCCCATATGCGGCTTAAAATTGATAAGGGGAAAGGCTTTGCACGTTGTACTGTGTTATCCGCCACATGCGCGGCTTAAAGAGACTCAGTTGCATTAATGCCAGAAACAAAGTGTTATCCACCCCTTGCGGCTTGAATATATTCTTTAATAATATCTTTTTGTTGCACTATTATAGCATTTATGTAATACTAAGGATGTAGTCCCAAACAGCGAATAACAACAATATGATGCAACGAAACCATTCACCATTGATTGACAGTAAATTATTAAACAAAGATGGAGAGCCTCTACACTATTCATTTGAAACAGAAGGCCCTGAGTTAGCTCCAGTTATAGCTATTACATTTAATAACACTGTAAATCGTCTTAGTATTGATACCCACAGCATCGAAAGCATTGTCACTCAAACTTTACCAGAAATTATAAACTCGTTTAATGTTGCTTACATAAATAAAGACTTTAAGCGCGTAAAGCATCGAATCACTAAAGCACTTAAAACCGCGCATAAAAATGCAGACAAACCAATCAAGAGCATCTCTAAATCCGATATGTATGATTCATTGTCAGGCCAATTCTTTAAAAATGGCCGGTGGCGGTATTTCTCTGTTACCACTAATTCTGATGGTTTAGGTGTCATAAAGTATGCTAGACGAGATGTAGGTATTATTGAGCGTGAAATTTCTCGATACGGTTTTGATGTTGCGTTTAACGAAGTCTACGGCTTTATGTGCAAAAAAGTGGGTATAAACCCTGATAGTCAAAGCTTACACTTTCTAAAAGTTCAACTTCGACATCATTTAGCGATTCAGTATGCTGCACGTTAGCAGCATACAAATTTTTATCTTTTTTTGTAATAAATATTGCTTTTATCACCTTGCTTTGCTATCATTAACACAAGTTCAAAAGCAACTAACAACTAATTTAAGGTCGGTATTATGTCAATTATTACTAAAAATCACCACAAATCACTAGATGAACTTAATCGTGATATCAACTCACTTTCTTTAAAGTCTGAATCAGAAAGTGGCCCTAATGAAACATCATTAAAAAACCTGCTTGTTGGCGTCTTTTATACAACAGCAATTAAAACAGCAGACCTGAGCGTTAAGATCGTAACATGCACTGACACGAGCGCTACAGATGAAGAGTTACCTAACTACATCGTTACGTTCTTCAAAACGCACGACTGCCAAGAGCGCACCTTCAATTGTGATTTTTATTCTGAAGTGACAGATCTCATTGAAGCTTTCTATGCTAAGAAAGTGGCTTCAGACCAAGCTGTTACCGACATTTTAAGTCAAGCGGCCAATTCATAACTTAGCTTCTAGGAGAATTTTTATGAGTGACCAGCAAACTCCAAACTTAACTTTATCTAATTCTGATCAAGCTTTGCTAGATTCATACATTAAAGATTACGGAATAGATAAATACTATTTTGATCTTGTGAACAGATGTAATATTTTTCACGAAGTAATATTTTTGTCGGAAACGGCCGCTATAGCTGTTTACAACGGTTCAAACTTCAAAGTAATAGAAGTACTTACAAACAATCGAGATGACACAACATCGCTGCGGGAGGTTATTCAAAGGCGCGATAATGCGATCTATGCATGCCGAAACATCAAAAGCAGTACCTTATTATCTAAGGATGCACGAGAGGCTTTGCTAGATGAACAGCGCAACGCCGTTAGTAACTACCGAAATTGGCCAAACGTAAGCTAACCTATTTAGAGGGCACATGCCCTCTTTCCACTTACCTTCTATTTTCTATCAATAGGGAAAAGAAGCAGGGAATTTCTTTAAAATCCTCTGGCTTCCAATATCTTTTTTATGTAAAATAAAGCATGTCAAACAACGATAAGATTTTATCGAAAATCGTCGAGAAAACCCCGTGATCAGAGCGAAACGATGTCGCTGGGTAGTTCACCTAAACATGTACGTGAGCAAAACAATAAACTACGCAAGCGTAGCCGCGCTATTGACGTTACTTGCCTCGAATCCATGCTTAACTTTGTTAGTAATTGGAACCTAAACAAAAGCGCATCTTTAAAACCATAAACCCTCACTTTAAGGTTAAAATTTTATGAAGCAAGCTATGAAACTTATTGCATTATTTAGAGTGTTTTCCTTCTCAAATAACGCTATTAAACAGGCCTACTTTTATCCAGTTGCTATTGAGTTTTCACATAAAGACTTTGTTGCTGTGAGACATGACATCAATTTTCTTCACGATAGAAATTACAATCCTTCATCAATGGAGGAAATGTGCCGCGATTACCCAAAAAAAGTGTTCGGTCACTGTCCTCCACCGGCGTGTGATGACTTTTACTTTATTAACACGCTTCACAAGAGGTTAGCCGGTGATACTGATGAGGGTTGCTCATATTCAGAACTTGAAGGCTTATTCCCTTATAGTGACAAGATTGAGCTCGATACATTATCTCGCATTACGAAAGCGCAACTTGATTCGTTTTACAAGAATCATTCGGAAAGCCCTTCAGTTGAAGATTTCATTTCTTTCATTAACGAGCATTACAAAGGCTATGAATTATTAGACCATCTTCGCAACGGCACCATTACTTTAAAACACCTAGAAGAACAGGTTTATGTGAGCAATATAGACTTTTCGCAATTTGAACTTGGCATTGATCCTCGCACGATAAATAAGCTTCATGCGTACTGGGAACAATATGTGAATAAAAACGTTCGTACTGCCAACTCCGCAGCAAAAAAGTGCCCGGATGTATTGTCTAAGCTAGCGGAATTTTCACAAACCGAAGGTGAAATTATTCCTTTTGAACTATAAGTTTTTTAATTCTAATTCAGTTAAATTATTCAAAATCAAATTCATATTAACCATTACATTATGTAATGATTTTTATTTTAAATATCTTTTTATTGCACTAATTGTGTTTTTACGCTAAACTACACACATAAACAAAACAAGGCTAGAAACCATGAAGCATATTTCGGCATCTGCATTATACAACGACAATAAAAACAGCTATCAATCGAATTTTTTAGGTAACAATTTAAAGGTGATTGCAGATTTTATTAATGAAATGTCACGTAAGCCCGATTTAAAGTGGGCGACAATTCATGATAATAGTACCGGTGAAGTCTTAAAACGTATCTATACAATTAAAACAGATCAATCAATTATTATAGATGCTATTATTTCTCAGACAGATAAAAGCTCTCTTTCTGTAATACTGGTGGATAACCCGCGACCTCACACAAGGCTTGTTATTACTCGTTCGGCATTAGAAATGTTCTGTAATGAACTTGAGAAGGAACAGCAGAGCAGCGTTCATGTGAAGGATGCTATCGAAAACATTAAAAATGAAATTACCAAATCTGTACCAGATAAGATTACAGTGTACTGTCTGGTTAATATATAATAATGGGCATCTTCAAGGCCCCAAGCAGCCATTAACACACTCTAGGTTTTAATATGCAAAGCATGCACAATTACTTCATCGATAATAATCCTCATTCATTTCAGGCATTTTTAGAGCTTAATGATGATGAGTTTAGTAATGACCAGATAAATACACTTTTTAACGAGCTACTAGTAGCTGAGCAAGGTATTGAGTACAGCAAGGACATTACAGGTGCCGATCTGGGTAACATTATTTTCAAGAAGCATGACTTTTACTATATTCACGCTCTTTTAATTGCTTTATCGCTACTTATGACTGATACGTTAGCAACAATAGCTGTTACCCTTGGCGCCTTAACTCACGTAGTTCTTTTTGTGTTGCTAAAGACGCTTAAGCTTAAGCAAGTAACGCTAGAAAACAAATTGCGCTTTTCAATGCGAAAAAAGATGCTCTTGGAAACTTTAGCGAAGGTTAAGGAAGTTAAAAAGTATGATGCTGATTATTTTCACCATAAAGAAACATTCTATCGGCGTTCAATACTTTAATAGTTATTAAACCTTAATTTAGCTTAGATAATAGTGAATTTTAGTTCACACAATCTCTGAACATAACAACGGAACTTTGTCATGAAAACTATTAAAACAAAAACTTCTACCTTAAATTCACTTGCACTTGATTGGGCTGTAGCTACACTTCAAGGCTTCACGGTAAAACTTAATCCTATGGGTTTTTCATCTGGTTCTCAGTCGGGGTTTTGGATCTGGGAAGATAAAGCAAATGGTAAAATGTTATTGATTGGAGACAATTATTCACCTTCTACTAATTGGAATGACGGGGGCGACATTCTAGATATTGAGGGGATCAGTGTTAACTTTGAAGCAGGAATTTGGACAGCTAGAACAGTTAATGACATTGAAGCTGATGGTAAGACCTTGCTAGTAGCTGCTATGCGTTCATATGTTACTGATAAACTTGGTGAATACATTGAATTGCCAGATCTACTAAGTGTAGCGTAGTCACAAGCTACTTTTAACTTACCGCTATTTGATTTTAATACAAAGTAATATCGCCTATAAGTATTGGTGAGATATTGACTAAAACCCTTTATCGAAAATCGTCGAGAAAACCCTGTGATCGTCGAAAGGGTAGCACCCACATCTCAGAAGAAACAATCCGTTAAAACGAAAGTCTTCGAATTATCGAAGTTGAATTGTGGATCTGAGAAAAAAGAAGTAGCCTAGCTTCCCGCTAGGCTATAGAAGCCCAGTGATCAGAGTGAAACGATGTCGCTGGGTAGTTCACTCAACAGAAAGACTGATTCGCATTTCTGCACCACCTTTCCCATTGGTTACGATCATGTATGTGGCAATAACTTCGATACCATCAACGTTTAACCCAAAACGGCAATCAAATGGCCTACCATTTTGGCTAATTAACCTCAGATCTGTATAAGAATTAAAGCCGAGTCACTTTTATACTCGGCTTTTTAGTCTGAAAGGTATAGGCAATTAATCCAGCCATTAAATTAACCATAAACGAGATACAGCTTCTGTGTCTTGTATGATCTATTTGAGCCATGTTTTTTAGCTGATCGAAAACTGTCTCAATGATGAAACGCTTTGATAACATAGCTCTATCCCAAGATGATATTGGTTGACGTTTCATATTACTTCGTTGACCTGTTATAAAATCAATGCCTTGCTCAGCAAGTTCCGCTTTTAGGCTTGCAGATACATAGCCTTTGTCAGCATATAAACTACCTGTAACATTTTCGACCATATCTAACACAGGCTTCCTATCATCAACATTCCCTGCGGTCACTTTTACTGCTAATAACCCCCCTTCGTCATTCATGATGAGGTGGAGTTTAAAGCCATAAAACCAGCCCATTGTTCCTTTTCCTCGCTTGGCTTCGTCAGCGAAAACTTGGTGGCGAGGAATACGCATGTTGTGACACACCTTGAGAGAAGTGGAATCGATAAATGCAATGCCTGTTGGTTTATCAAAGCGCTGCTTCAGATAGCTACACAGAGCAGGTAACGTGGTCTGAAGTAACTTCAACATACGTGTATAACTGACTAAATCAGGAAAATAATGTCGCCAATACTGACAAACAAATTTGGTGTAGTAAGTTTTAAAGTCGCGATAACCTGATTGATGAAAGGCAATTAATATAGTCATCACTTCGCTAGAGGATAGTCGAGATGGCTTAATGCGTTGCTTTTCACCCGATTCTATTAGATGTTTAAGCCATTGAGGTTCAAACAATAAACAAAAATCATCGACATCTACGTAAATTGCATCTAAGTTATTCATGCCCTTGCCTCGGTAATCTTATGTTTCTTAATCGAAAGATCTGATCACCGCAAGGGCATTTAGTTCCATTTCTTATGTGCAGCTCAGGTTAATTAACTCTTTCAGGCTAACCATTTGGCTTAGCGAGAATAGTTCCTCTGAAGAAAAGTCATGCTTTTCTGCTTTGATACGTTCTTTTGATAGTTTTACAGTGGTCATGATATTCCCTTACAAATCAAGCTACATCAATAACAGTGATTGCCGTGGCTGGTGCAATCATATCGCCATTTAGCTTGACCAATGCAGTATCTAGCCTCTTCTTAATATTATTTGCTTCTTTCTCAGTCCAACCGTTGTCTCGTTGGTTGTTCCATGTACCATTAAAGTATTCATCAACTCGATAGTCGCCGTATTTTTCGTTCTGACTAACCTTAAACTCTACTGATACTGTTTCCATAATTTGCGACCTGACTAGTTAACTTGGTATCAATTACAATATAGGCATGCCTATATTGTAAAGTACTTAGCTTACATAATTAACTTTTTCCTAGCTCTTTTTCTAAGGCACTAAAAGCGGCTATTAACGCCTCTTCTTTTGTTTTCCCTGTTTTCTTAATCAGGCTATTAATTTTCGCTAGCGCTTCAGCGTCTTTAAAGCGAACTGTTGAAAAGATAGGTGCCCCTAGTCGCTTTTCGTTTTGTTTTTGATTAGCTCGGCTTTGTGCTTTGTTTTCTGACATTAAATAACCCTACTTATTTCTCACTTACGTAATGCTCAGCACCTTCAGAGCCATCATTTAATGCTTGTTCTTTCAACTTCTCTAAAGATTTTAAGCGCAACTCTAGATTGTCTAATACGGCCTTTTTTGGAACCCAGTTCCCGGCATCATTTTCACGGCCATGTAAAAGCACCTGCTCGGCATCAAAAGTTAACTCTTCCAGTTGTGACTCAAGCTCTTTAATAGCATCATGTGCTAGCTTTAATTGCGGAGAATGACCCATTCTTTTAGCGAACCATTCCTTAAACATCTTTGCTTTAAGCATTTTAAATCCTCTTCCGTAACTCGAACTTTGTTAAATAGAATTCTCATCCAAAAACTTAATTGCCTCAGCGACAGACACTTTATCACTTAAGAGCCAATCTAAATCTTTTGGTGTTATAGGCGTATTGTCGCCGACTTTACCAAAAAGAATTACAGCACCTTCACTCCCATTATTCACGAGATAGTAACCCTCGCCCAGCTTTTTATGTAAAGCTGCATCAATTACTTTTGATAATACTTTTAGCTCTTCAAGTTTGCGATTGTATTTAGTAAGGGTTTGTGAAGGCTTCATACGTGACCTAAGATATTAAAATTAAATGTTCTACAAATTAAGAAAAACCTAAAGCGCTAAGCCTCTCGCTTATAGTTCAGTTTAAGATCTATGACTTGCTTGTCATAAATGTTTTGCTTACAACGGTGAACTACTCGGAGCTAAAGCTCGCGAGCTTCCAAGATAATAGCCTAAGCGACTAGCCTTTCTTTTTTGACGCTTCGTTGGACACCGCTAGTCGAGCTTTTAGCTCGGCTAGTCTTACGATTGCCTCCACGTCCACTATCTGACTTAGTTCTGAGAACTCCATCGTCAGATAACACCGTTCCAGTGTCTAAAATGAGATTAATTGCCCGTTTCTTTATAACCAATGACGCATTGTTATCTGCATTGTCAGTATTGCCACAGTTACCGCACACAAATAACTCCTGTGATTTACGGTTGTCGGGGTGAGTGTGACCGCATTTAGCGCACTCCTGACTGGTATGGGCTGGATTTATTTTAAATACTG
>NZ_JAKGBG010000078.1:0-11477 GCF_021532595.1 Pseudoalteromonas sp. OFAV1 | reverse complement strand
ACGCACCGCGTTAATACGGCATAAAATATCCAGTGGTTCAGTCACATTACGTAAAGTGATGGTGAAGCGGTTGCCTTTATGGCAGCCGGTTCTGAGTTTGCGATTGTGGCGCTGTTGCGAAATAACAAAAAACTGCTCGTTGTTCAGTTCACTAAATTCAATATGCTTTTTAATTGGCACTGGCACACTAAACCATTGTGTACATACACCATGACGGTCTTTTAAGCCCGCATAACTCACATCACGCGGGGAAACACCGGCTTTTTCAGCAATACGTTTAGCAACAAACTGAGTGTTTTCACCTTTTTTTACCACTTGTAAGCAGACATGCTCACCAGAGCCTGTAAACTCAATGCCCAAGTCTTCATCAACCATGAAATCTTCGGCAGTGGTTTTAAAATCAGCTTTCGAAAGAGGTTTGCCGTAAAGGTAATTTAGTTCACTCATCAATCTTGTTTTCTCATAATTACAACAGCATGGCTTGAGATACCTTCTTTACGACCTTCAAAGCCCAACTTCTCTGTAGTTGTTGCTTTTACATTCACTTGTGAAATATCTGCTTCAAGGTCTTGGCATAAGTTTTCACGCATTGCTTGAATATGTGGCAACATTTTGGGGGCTTGAGCAACAATCGTGACATCGGCATTGCCAAGAACGTAACCTTGCTCTTTAGCAAGCCCAACCACGTGGCGTAGCAAAATTCGGCTATCAATATTTTCGTATTCGCTCGCAGTATCAGGGAAATGCTTGCCAATATCGCCCATTGCAAGTGCACCTAATATTGCATCGCATAAAGCATGAATTGCCACATCACCATCTGAATGTGCTAAAAAGCCTTGTGGATAATCAATTTTTTCACCACAAATCACCAGTGGCCCTTCGCCACCAAATTTGTGTACATCAAAGCCATGGCCAATTCGAATCATGAGGTACTCTCGTTTTGTTGTTTTTGCAATAAAAATGCTGCTAAATCTAAATCTTCAGGGGTGGTGATTTTAATATTATCACTGCGACCAGCAACCAGCTTAACAGGCTGTTTGGCCCATTCAATTGCCGATGCCTCATCAGTAATAGTCACACCACTTTGAAGGGCATTTGATAGCGCATCGGTCAGCAATTTGTAAGGGAAAAACTGAGGGGTTAGCGCCTGCCATAAATCGTCACGTGGCACTGTTTGCTCACTGTGGGTATGACCGCGCTTAATGGTGTCTTTTACTTTTGATGCCAAAATACCGCCTTCATTGGCAGCAGTACATTCAGCGATTAAACGCTGAATATCTGCCAAGCACACTAACGGCCTTGCCGCATCGTGAACAAGTACCCAGTCAGGTGGGTTGTCAGCAAGTGATAGCAAGGCGTTTAGCACTGAATCGGCGCGTTCTTTACCACCACTCACACGTTCAATTCGCGCATCTATATACGGTAAATCGGCAAAATAGCCATCATCATCACTAATAGCGACTTTTATAGTATTAAGGCATTCAAGCTCAGCAAGCTTGCTTAAGGTATGCTCTAAAATAGTTTTACCCGCAAGCTCGATATATTGTTTAGGCGCCGAATGTTGCATTCGACTCCCAACTCCCGCAGCGGGAACAATTGCGGTAATAATTTGTTTATTGTTCATTATACTGCTGACCTGGTAATACTCGAATAAAGGTTTCACCAGGTTTAATCATTCCTAATTCGTTACGCGCTCGTTCTTCAATACCCTCTTGACCAAGCTTTAAATCTTTAATGTCGGCTTTTAGTACCGTATTACGTTTTAATAATTTAGCATTCGTATCTTGATGTGATGCTACGGCTTGTTTTAAACGAGTGTAATCTTGCACTCCATTATGGCCAAACCACAAACGGTACTGAATAAATAATGCCAAACATAACAAGGCGAATTGAAAAACCCGCATTGAACACTCCTTCGCGGTTAAATTAAGTCAAAGGGCGTTTTAGATTACGCCAATTTATATTACTTGCTAGTAGCATTTCTCTTAATGACAAACGCTTAGGTGTTATGCGCTTATTGTATTGCCACTGATGACCACAGCATGCAGCTGTCATAACCAATTTTGATGGCTTTAATATTTGCGCTGGTATGTGTTCTAGTGACTCTCCCGACACATCAAACCAACCTAGCTCATTACAATGTACCTTATTGTCGCTTACTTGATCTAAGCTGTCTATGCGCACCCTTGTACATTGCTCATCATTAATTAACACAGGAACAATTAACCCGCGCTTAGCATATTTAGTGTAAAAATTTTTTGAGTCTTCTTTACTGTAGACCGGAGGCGATGCCTTTTGTTTCTCGAGCCAACTACCATTTTGCGAATCAAGTTGTAATGGTGCATCACCGCTTACGATACGCATCGCTAAACGCTCTATGTAGTAAGGCAAACTTGCTAATAAGCGTTTTAGCCTTGCTGCATCAGGTTCATCAACTAACCGTGGGATCTCACGAGCATAAAACGCGTTACATAACTGTGCATACAATGCTCGTTCGGCATCTGTTTGCCAAATTTCAGCTTGTTGTGACGTTTCACTTTGTGAATGAGAAATAGACAATGCGCGCTCTTATAAAACAATTGCTTGACTGTTTTATAGCATAGAGCGTTTATTGAGCGCTACTTTACTGCGCCTTTTTTACCCAGTTTTGCATTACCAGATTCTAAAAACTGCACCACAGCATCACGCTTCTTACCTAGCAATAAACTACCATCGGCTAAAAACATAAAGTTTTGCCAACAACGCTTAAATACGGCAAAGCTGGTTTCGATAATATTGTCGCGCGCCATACAAAAATACACGGTCGTATTGGCTTCCCACTCTAAATGGTTAAGGATTTCTTCAGGTAGTTGCTCATCACCCGCTTCCCATGCATTTTCCCAGTTAACAGTTTCAGAAAAACTGTCATCTTTACCGCACCAATCTGTTTTATCAAAAAAGTCAGGGTGATCATGCTCACGGCTTACCATAGTGGTCCATAAAACCGCAGCGCGCTCAGCTGTCATTGGTTTTATTTGTGCGGCATCTTCTGCGCTTATCGGCATATCTTTATGACGAAAAACCCAGGCTTTTTTGTATTCATCTAACGAAATATAATTCATAGTTTAGGCAGTTTGTTTCAGGGTAAAATGTGCAAACTGCAATTATACCCAAATGACTCCAAGATGCGAGATAAACACATGACAATCAAACCTGGCATTTACCAACACTATAAAGGCCCAAAATACAAAGTAGAGTATGTTGCCACACACAGCGAAAGCAATGAGCCACTTGTTATTTACCAAGCGCTATACGGAGAATTTGGTATGTGGGCACGCCCGCTTAGTATGTTTACAGAAACGGTCACAGTAGAGGGTAAAACCGTACCACGCTTTGCATACCTTTCAGACGCCGACTAACTGTGGCATCATGACGTTATTAATCACTGCTCAGACCAGATAAGGTGACATCGTGCTTTTTAATTCAACCGATAACTACATTGCCAGTAATTCATTAAAACAAGCGGTTAACGCAGCTATCTTGCTCGAAAAGCCCCTGCTTATAAAAGGTGAACCCGGCACAGGTAAAACCATGCTGGCCGAAGAGCTTGCCAAAAGCTTAGACACCTCGCTAATTCAATGGCACATCAAATCAACCACTAAAGCGCAGCAAGGCCTGTATGAGTATGATGCAGTATCTCGTCTTCGCGACAGTCAATTAGGTGATGAGCGTGTGCACGATATCAGCAACTACATTGTAAAAGGGAAATTATGGCAAGCCTTTACCTATGGTGAGCAACATAACAAACGCCCTGTATTATTGATTGATGAAATTGACAAAGCCGATATTGAATTTCCCAACGACTTGCTATTAGAGCTCGATAAAATGGAGTTTCATGTTTATGAAACCGGTGAGCGCGTTGTTGCTAAGCAACGTCCTATTGTGATCATTACGTCGAATAACGAAAAAGAGCTGCCAGATGCCTTTTTACGTCGTTGTTTTTTCCATTACATTGATTTTCCTAGTAGTGAAGAAATGGCGCAAATTATCGATGTGCATCACCCGCATGTTAAACAAGATTTAGTACGCCAAGCACTTGAGGTGTTCTTTAATCTACGTGAAGTTAATGGCATTAAGAAAAAACCATCTACCAGTGAATTACTCGATTGGTTAAAGCTACTGATGGCTGAAGATATAGACGCTAAAACACTGCATGATAAAAGCCAAAAAGGCGGTTTAATGCCAATGTTTGGTGCATTATTAAAGAACGAGCAAGACATTAGCTTAATCGAAAAACTTGCGTTTATGAGCCGCCGTTAAGATGTTAATTGCGTTTTTCTTCAAGCTTCGCGAATACCGCTTACCTGTTAGTTTGCGAGAGCTACTTGATTTGATCAATGCGCTCAAGCAAGGGGTTATTTTTGCCGACGTTGACGCGTTTTATTATTTGGCGCGTACCATCATGGTAAAAGACGAAACCCACTTTGATCGTTTTGATAAAGCCTTTGCAGATTACTTTAGTGGCGTGGCCGACCTTGATCTGCTCGAAAGCTTAAAACAGCAACATGCCTTGCCTGATGATTGGCTACGCAAAGAGTTTGAAAAACACTTAAGCGAAGAAGAAAAGGCGCAATTACAAGCCATGGGCGGCCTTGATAAACTCATGGAAACCCTCAAGCAACGCCTTGAAGAGCAGCAAAAACGCCATGCTGGAGGTAATAAGTGGGTAGGTACCGGTGGCACTTCGCCATTTGGCGCCTATGGTTATAACCCTGAAGGTGTGCGTATTGGTCAAGACGGAAACCGACATCGCCGTGCCGTTAAAGTATGGGATAAGCGCAGCTACCGAAACCTTGATAGCGACCGTGAAATTGGCTCACGCACCATTAAGCTTGCCCTAAAAAAACTGCGTAAATTTGCCCGTACTGGTGCCAGCGATACCCTCGATTTAACCGAAACCATCCGCGCAACTGCAAAGCAAGGCGGCATGCTCGATGTAAAAATGGCACCTGAGCGCCACAATGCAGTAAAAGTATTGATGCTGTTTGATATCGGCGGTTCTATGGATGATTACATTCATACCTGCGAAGAGCTATTTAGCGCCGCTCACAGCGAATTTAAGCACCTAGAGTTTTACTATTTTCATAACTGTTTGTATGAGCATGTTTGGCAAGATAATCAGCGTCGTCACTCAAACGTAATTGATACCATGACCTTGATTAACAAGTTCACCAGCGACTACAAGGTGATCTTTGTTGGCGATGCCACCATGGGCCCCTACGAAATCGCCTACCCTGGAGGCAGCGTTGAGCATTGGAATGAAGAACCCGGCAGCGCTTGGCTAAACCGCATAACCAATCACTTTGATAAAGTCGCTTGGCTCAACCCGCAACCAGTTGAACACTGGCGTTATTATCAATCAATTGATTTTATAAAGCAGTTAATGGATAACCGTATGTATCCACTCACGCTAGATGGGATTAGTAATGCAATTAGGGAGTTGAGTTAGAGCCGTCAGCCGTCAGCCGTCAGCCGTCAGCCGTCAGCCGTCAGCCGTCAGCCGTCAAACAGCATAAAAACCGAGACATGAATGTAAAGTTACAATTGTTTATAAACACAAATAACTAAGCCCCTTCTCGATCAGCTATAAACTGACGGCTGAAAGCTGACAGATCCCTTTACATTACCTTCCAAACCAAAAACACCAGCGCAAAGCCCACCAAATAAACCAAGCCTAGCCAGCTTAGGGTGCGTAAAAAAGGTGAGTGATGAATGCTGGGTTCTGAGCGTACTAAACTAAAGTTCAGCCATGCAAATACAGGAGTGGTTACAAAAGCGAGGGTCATAGCAAAAGTAAGCATTGGGCCAAGGGCTGATTTAAAGAATAAAATCACTGCCATACCTGCAAATGCTTGCAGTAATAACCACATGTTTAAACTGTGTTTAGATTGTTTAATCGGTAGCAGTTTATGCGACTCATTTAATGTTCTGGCGTAGCCATCAAGCACTGTTAGCGTGGTACCAAACATACATAAAAAAGCGATACCTGAAACCAGCGGCCTTGCCCACTCGCCCATAGTGAGGGCATACATATCAATTAGCTGCTTAGCAAAGGCAACGCCACCTAATTGCACTGCCTGGGCTTGACCATATTGCACCAACACACCTAATGAAAAAAACACTAACGCCAGTGCTGCGGTAAGCCAGTAACCCAAATTAAAATCAAACAAGCCTTGTTGTTTTGTCAGCGCTTGTTGGTGCTGCTTTTCTTTTAGCCACAGTGAGCTAATTGCTGATATTTCGATAGGAGCAGGCATCCAGCCCATGAGCGCTACCATAAAGCCAAGCATAGCAAGCTCATACGGCGACGGGCCCACGTAGTCAACAGGAGCCATAGGACCATTATTAATAGCGACAACTAACGCAACTAAGGTGGTAACCGTTAACAGCCCCATAATTAGCTTTGAAACATTATCGAGCGCCTTAAAGTGCCCCAATAACAAAATAAGCAAACACACAGCCAAAATCAGCCAGCATAATAGCGTTACAGAAACCGTAACAGGCAATGCGTAGTGCAGCAGACTGGCCGTTAATAATAAAACCCCCGCAGTATTTACTACGGCGGCGACAATATTAAGCGCAATAAAACTATAGAAATACCCAGGCCCTTTTTGCTTGTAGCCCTCAACTAAACTTTGTTTGGTCGCAAGGGTGTACTCCATGCCAAATCGAAAGAATGGGTACTTCAATACATTTACTACAATGATTAGCCAAAATAATTGCCAACCGAATAACGACCCGGCTTGTGTTGACGCCACTAAGTGTGAGCCACCAATGGCGGCTGTAGCCATTAAAATCCCCGGCCCTAATGCATTTAATTTAGATTGCCAATTTGATACTGCTGATTGCATATGCTTTGTGTGTTTTATTCTTAGTAACAAGCAACTTACAGCGTTTTAGGTGAGATTGGAAGCAGAGCACGTTAGCAAGTTAGCTAACGAATCAAGTAACTCGCTAACTTTTGGAACTTCAATCTGACGGCTGAATATTAAAACCAAAAAAGCCAAACGTTTCACAACGGTTGGCTTTCTTAGTTTGATTGTAAACGCTAGATTCTAGCTAAACCTAGCGCGGCACTTTATTAAGTAAAATTAAGTTAAATCCATTTCCTGAATAATTTCGTGGGCAATTTCCGGAGTTGTACTGACCGGCTTTTCGTGTAGTTTGGCTTTCATTTGCCCTTTACGATGTTTCAATGATGCATCTAGTTTTTTTGCAGCATTTGCAATTGCTGGGTACATCACCTCGTCTTCACCTTTTACTGATAAGCGTGCGCCTTCATAGGTCGTGCTTATCTCAGCTTGGTATTTGTGATGCTCTTTTGAAAGAATAATATCGAGAGATATTAATGATGGAAAATGGCTAGCAATTTTCGAGAACTTCTCGTTGATATGAGCTCTAACAGCCTCAGTAACGTCAACATGATGACCAGAAATATTAATCTTCATAGGGTATCCTTTTTTCTTGTTACCTCACAGTTAGTATTGGGGGCGAATTGAATTAACACAAGCGAAAATTGCAGATAATTAGTAATTGATTGTAACCACAGATGATTTAGATCATGCGTTGCGGATAAAATATGCAAAAGCCCGCATCACACGGGCTTTTTATAAAGGTTAACAACAGTTCATTAAGTGTACGAACAACAGTAGTCAGCAAAGTCTGATACCTTCACGCGAAATGTCACGTGTGCGTCTACGTTAAATGAATCTCCAGCTTTCATGGCTTGCCACTCAGTTTCGCCAGGCAGTAATACTTGCCACTCTCCTGCTAGTAACTCCATATGCTCTTTCTGATTTGTACCAAACTCAAATTCTCCCGGCTGCATAAAGCCCAATGTTTTAGTGCTGCCATCGGCGAATAGCACAACACGGCTCGAAACTTTACCATCAAAATAGACATTCGCTTTTTTTACAACACTTACACTGTCAAACTGAGTCATACTTACTCCTGTTATGTTTTATTATTAACGTATAAACATTGCCAGTTGTCGGTTTAGCATTCAAGAGTGGCTGGGTGAGAAATAATCAAGTCGGGTTAGCTGTCAGTTTTAAGCCGATCGTGCAATGGTGGTAGGTCGTGCTTTAGCGCGAGTATCTGCATGATAAGCGACGACATTACTTTACCTCATCCAATGCATTATTCTTGCTTTAGTCTGAGTTCAAAAATCTGGCTTGAACGCTTTGTTACACAACTCGCATCCATGCTCAACTGATACCATAATTAGGTATCTATTTGTATTAAGGACTATATCATGGCTCAAAGCTGACAGCTTAGAATGTGTTGGACTTCAATCCGTTATACCCAACCTAACAGCTCTGAGTGTATTGGATTCATTCCGCTCCCAAAACCGGCATAAAAAAACCCGCACTGTGGCATACAGGGCGGGCTTTTAAATTTTAGTGGCTTAAGCTTAGAACAAAGCGTTTGCTTTATTTACGATGTTTTCAACAGTGAAACCAAAGTGCTTGAATAGCTCATCAGCAGGAGCTGACTCACCGAAGGTCGTCATACCTACTACTGCGCCATTTAGGCCTACATACTTGTACCAGTAGTCTGCGATACCCGCTTCGATTGCTACGCGGCGTGTAACGCTTGCTGGTAGTACGCTTTCTTTATATGCAGCGTCTTGCTCATCAAATAAGTCTGTTGAAGGCATAGATACCACACGTACTTTTTTACCTTGTGAACGAAGCTCTGCAGCTGCATCTTGTGCAAGCTGTACTTCAGAGCCTGTTGCGATAAGGATAAGCTCTGGCTCACCGTCACAGCTAAGTACGTAACCACCTTTTTTCACATCAGCTAACTGCTGTGCAGTACGCGCTTGTTGCTCAAGGCCTTGACGAGTGAAAATAAGTGACGTTGGGCCATCTTTGCGCTCGATAGCTTGTTGCCATGCAATCGCAGACTCTACTTGGTCACATGGACGCCAGTTCACTAGGTTAGGCGTTAAACGCATGCTTGCAATTTGCTCTACAGGTTGGTGCGTCGGACCATCTTCACCTAGACCAATTGAGTCGTGCGTGTATACGAAGATACTTGGTTGCTTCATTAGTGCAGCCATACGTACTGCGTTACGTGCGTATTCCATGAACATTAAGAATGTAGCACCGTAAGGAATAAAGCCTTTATGCAGTGCAATACCATTCATAATCGCTGACATACCAAATTCACGTACGCCATAGAAAATGTAGTTACCGCTTGCATCGTTTGCTTCTAAGCCTTTTGAGCCATCCCAAAGTGTTAAGTTAGAACCAGCAAGGTCAGCAGAACCGCCCATGAATTCTGGTAGTAACGGACCAAACGCGTTTAGTGCATTTTGTGATGCTTTACGTGTTGCTGGGTTTGCAGGGTTTGCTTGTAGCTCTTCGATGTAAGCTTGTGACTTTTCAGCCCAATCAGCTGGTAGCTCACCGTTTGTACGGCGTTTAAACTCAGCTGCAAGCTCTGGGTATGCATTTGCATAAGCGGCAAATTTTTCATCCCAGCTAGCTTCTAGTTGCTTACCTTTTTCTTTGCCATCCCACTCGCTGTAGATTTCAGCTGGAATTTCAAATGCATCACCTGTCCAACCTAGGAACTCACGAGATGCTTTGATTTCGTCTTCACCTAGTGGTGCACCGTGACAGTCGTGGCTACCTGATTTGTTAGGTGAACCGTAACCAATGATTGTTTTACAGCAAATTAGTGATGGTTTATCAGTAATGCTACGTGCTTCTTCGATAGCGGCGCGAATTGCATCAGGGTTATGACCATCTACATCGCTTACTACGTGCCAACCGTATGCTTTGAAGCGCGCTGGTGTATCGTCACTGAACCACCCTTCTACTTCACCATCAATTGAGATGCCGTTGTCATCCCAAAACGCAACTAGTTTACCTAGGCCTAATGTACCGGCTAATGAACAGGCTTCGTGAGAAATACCTTCCATTAAACAGCCATCACCCATAAATGCATAGGTGTAGTGATCAACAATATCGTGGCCTTCACGGTTAAACTGTGCAGCAAGTGCTTTCTCGGCAATTGCCATGCCCACAGCATTTGTGATCCCTTGACCTAATGGACCCGTAGTGGTCTCAATACCAGGCGCATAACCATATTCTGGGTGGCCCGGTGTTTTTGAGTGCATTTGGCGGAAGTTTTTAATTTCTTCGAGTGGTAAGTCATAGCCACTTAAGTGCAGTAGAGAATAGATCAGCATTGAACCGTGACCATTCGAAAGAATAAATCGATCGCGGTCTGCCCACTCTGGATTCGTAGGGTTGTGCTTTAGATAATCGCGCCA
This sequence comes from Pseudoalteromonas sp. OFAV1, assembly GCF_021532595.1. NCBI lineage: Bacteria > Pseudomonadati > Pseudomonadota > Gammaproteobacteria > Alteromonadales > Pseudoalteromonadaceae > Pseudoalteromonas > Pseudoalteromonas sp. OFAV1. Next base: position 1,153 of record NZ_JAKGBG010000078.1, on the reverse strand, counting down.
TAGTACTTCTGCGATATCTGCCATGCCCATAGGGGCGCCAGGGTGGCCAGATTTGGCCTGTTGTACTGCGTCCATTGATAAGACGCGAATAGCATTTGCAAGTTCTTTGCGTGATGGCATGAATTCTCCTACCTTTATGTATTTGCGCTGGTTGTTTATGAAGCTCCATTCTTACTTATTGTAAGGGTACAGTGCAATTAAAAATCCGCATTAAATGCACCGTTTATGGGCGTTTGTTAAGAACAATACGTTATTAGTAATTTTAAATGGACGTCTAGGCGTAAAATTACTATGCAAACATATTTGTTTTAGATAAAATACGCCCCTTATTTTTTTAGCGCTATTACCGACGTTTGTGGAGCGCAATATTTGTGAGCAGAAATACAATGGCAAAACATTTATTTACTTCTGAATCTGTTTCTGAAGGTCATCCGGATAAAATCGCGGACCAAATCTCTGACGCGGTTCTAGATGCTATCTTAGAGCAAGATTCTCATGCCCGTGTTGCATGTGAGACATACGTAAAGACTGGTATGGTTATGGTTGGTGGTGAAATCACTACTAGCGCTTGGGTAGATATCGAAGAAATTACACGTAAAACTGTACGTGAAATCGGTTACACGCACTCAGACATGGGTTTCGATGCTGACTCGTGTGCAATCCTAAATACTATCGGTAAACAATCTCCAGATATTAACCAAGGTGTTGACCGTGCTCGTCCAGAAGACCAAGGCGCTGGTGACCAAGGTTTAATGTTTGGTTATGCATGTAATGAAACTGACGTTTTAATGCCTGCACCAATCACTTATTCACACCGTCTAGTTCAGCGTCAAGCTGAAGTTCGTAAGAGCGGTGAGCTTAACTGGTTACGTCCAGATGCAAAATCTCAAGTAACATTTGCATACGAAAATGGCAAGCCTGTTGGTATTGATGCAGTTGTTCTTTCAACTCAACACTGTGATTCAATCTCACAAAACGACTTAGTTGAAGCGGTAATGGAAACTATCATTAAGCCGGTTCTTCCTGCTGAGCTTATCTCAAGCGCGACTAAGTTCTTCATCAACCCAACTGGCCGTTTCGTAATCGGTGGCCCTATGGGTGACTGTGGTCTTACAGGCCGTAAAATCATCGTAGATACATACGGTGGTATGGC
>NZ_JAKGBG010000077.1:0-11522 GCF_021532595.1 Pseudoalteromonas sp. OFAV1 | reverse complement strand
CCTGCTCGCGGCAATTTAGTGTTTTGATTGCTTTATAAATTAAAGTTTTTTGAGACTCTTCTGTTACCGCGCTAAAGAAGTTGTCTTCCGTCTTGTCATTTCCAGATAAGACAATATTTGTACCTGAAGATAAAGAACCGTCGTCATCTTCGGTCACAGAGTCAGTCGTGGTAACAGAAATATTGTTTGAACCGAATCGTTTCTCCATCTCAAAAACATCATTGACATGAATATCAAGCTTTTCGGCAATATCTTGCGCCTCAGTATTACTTAAAAACGATGACGACGAATTACGCATCTTTCTAAGATTAAAGAAGGCTTTTCGCTGAGATTTTGTAGTGGCCATCTTTAGTAGGCGACAATTAGAAATTACATATTCATGAATTTCAGCTTTGATGTAATGCACGGCGAATGAAACAAGGCGAACACCAACAGATGGTGAGAATCGCTTTACAGCTTTCATTAACCCGACATTACCTTCTTGAGCTATGTCATGTAATGGAAGGTTATAACCTTCATAATTTCGAGCGATATAGGCTACGAATTTCAAATGATGTAAAACAAGTTTTTGCGCAGACGCTATGCAGCCGTCGTTCTGAACTTTGTCAGCTAATTCAAATTCTTCATTTTTATTTAAAGTAGGAATGTTTTGAATTGCCGTAAAATAATCAGCAGAGGTATGCACATCAGGAATTACATTTAAATTCATTTTTATAGGAAGCCTTAATTTTATTGTTAAGCTAATGATACTTGAAATATTAAAATGAGTCAATAGCTGCAAAAAAAGATATTAATCAGAGTTAGGACACTTTAGGTCAAGAGAAATAGAAGATAACAAAATTCTTTTTCCATTTGTTGTTAGATTATCTCTGCCAATTAACTGGAAAAGGTTAATGCCGAATAATAATGAGAACCTATGTGCCTTTTCTTTGTTACAGTTTGATAGTGCGCATATGAATGAGTTTTCATTAAACTCAAGAGCTTCATTAATGAGTCGAGAATATTTGCTCTGACATCCTTTAAATTCTGAAGAATTCGAATCCTGCTCTAAAATATGATATATAAATTTTTCTTTTTTTATATAATTTCTAGAGGGTTTAGTGTCTCTTGACCTAAATGAACCGCTCTTTACAGCTTTACTTAAAATGGCAAGTAAAAGCTCTTTAGAGACCGTTTTTTTAATGACAGATTTTATATTTTTAAGGTCTTCAAATACAATTAAGTCAAGCCATTTATCAGCATGTTCTTTTGTGCTAAATAGCTTTTTAATTATCCAAGGTTCTCGAACTTCAAATACGGAGTAAGCACAATGTTCATTTTTCGATAGGATACTAATGTTATCCAACGAACATAAGGTTTTGTCTTTTGTGATCCCATACTCAAAGACTAATGTAGTAACTTTATTTAATATAGATGGTGTTTGCTTAAAAAAGCCAATCAAATCCAAAACAGAGGCGAAATCGACTTTGTTTAGATTATTAGAAATGTGAGCAATAAACGATGCCTGAGCACTCACTTGTTTTGTGGTTTTTTCAAGTTTAGGGTAACCAAAAAGGCTATAGGCCATTGTAATGAGTTCAGTTGTATTTTCGGATTTTATTTCTATAACGGTCTTAAAAAAACATTCCAAAGGATTATTGAAATCAAAAACATAACCTTCACTTTTAAAACGCAAAAGGGTAGGGATAAGTTCAGGGCTAACCTTGTCTAATAGAGGATATGGAGTACCTTTGTTTTGAAAGAGTATTTGATTGTCTATCAGAAAGCTTAACCAATAGTCGGATTCAATATGTATTGCATTCAAAAATAGCCGTTTGCATGCATTTTTGCCTAGCTTAGAAAAGTAATCAGATTTACGCATTATTGAATGAACAACGGGATGAGTAACGGGATTTAATTCATAGTCATAGGAAATAAAGTTACCATTCATAAGAAATAGCAAAAGATCTTTTTTGTTGGTCCGTCCATTTTTTTTAAAAGCGTGTATGTAATAAGAAGATGGAATATCTAAGCTCGACAAAAACTGCACTAACACTATTGGAGAACGATTTTTTTCTGAACAGAAAATTCCCTTATCAAAGGTCGCGGTTAAAATTAAATCCTGTAGATTTTTGTACTTTTCTGTAAAGTACTTAGCTGTATATATCATAAACGTTCTTAGGTATGTTGAACGAATAAAATATCTTATTTTGTGGTAATTAGCAAGTGTTTTTTAATCTTGTCGTGCAGAGTCATTTATCGTTTGAGTTCCTATAGTATTAACCCATCATCTCAGTCTGTTTGATTATTTTAGTCACCAGTGTTTTAATATTGAAAAACAACAACTCAGAAATCCCAAAATGACAGACAGCTCAGAATTTCAGAATGTATCGTTAAAAGTACCATATAGCGATAGCTCAATAAAAATATCCTTTGTATTGGTAACGCCAGAGTTAGCAAAAAAATGGCTAAAAACAAACGTAGAGGAGCAACGAAAGCTTAATCAAGGGCTAGTGAATCAATATGCTTCACAGATGAAGAAGGGCCTTTGGAGCTGTGAAACGGGTGAGTCTATAAAATTTAGTGAGAAAGGATTGATTGACGGTCAACACAGATTGAACGCTATTATATTGAATGATGAACCTATTGTTATGATGGTTATTGAAGGGCTAAAAAGTGAATCCATCACAAAGATGGATATGGGTAAGCGTAGAAACCTTTCAGACATCTTCAAAATTCGTGGTGTAGAGTTACCAAAAGGTTTAAACGAATCTGTTCTTTCTTCCGTTGTTAGTGGTATTTATACAGCAAAAGAGTATATGAAGGTTAGCCGCGCAGATAGTAATAGTTTAAGGATTGATTCAGGCTCTAGAGTAAAACCATCACCTGTTGAACTGTACGAGTTTTTAATGGCCAATCCAGAGATCTTGGATAGACTTTCAAAACTATCTAAATTTAAAGTAGCAACAACGGCCAAGAGTGTTCCGTTGGGACCAACAATAACTTCATGGTTCCTCTGTGACATTATTAATGAGAAAGTGGCTGAAGATTTATTTAAAACATTCGAAGAGTGTACGCCTCAAACAGAAGCTGGGAGAGCATGTCCTTCCTATAAACTATTTCAGATGATACAACGCAACCGTGTTAATCGAGTTAATATCAATAAGTACGAGTATCAACCTATGTGGTTGTGGGCACTTGATTTGATGCTAAGAGGAAACTCTAATGTAGGCAGAGTCTCAATTACTCAATCTTGTATGCCGGGGCAGGGACATGAAGGTAGTACAGAATTAAAGGAATATTTTAGAAACTTAAAAACAGTTTCTTAATGTTTATCAGTGAGAATTATAAGGCGCTCAGTAGTTAACTGAACGCCTTTTTGTTATTTGTACTTCTTAGGTGCCGCTGCACGTTTCTTGAGGTAACTTTCATCAAAACGTTTATTAACACCATTACAGCTGTATGTTCCTCTATCGGACAATGCATATCCTTCGACCAACTCATCAGCTGCAAGGTTCACTAAGCGCATGCCTTGAGATTTTGGATAACTGTTAACTTCATCCACACAGAACTGGAGATATCGATTCTTGTCTGTCCAGATGTTCAGCATCTCCCCGTCGCCGACTGGCAGAACAGCAGATATTTCACAGCCTTCAAATTTAGTCAGCTTAAAGCATTCTTTACCAGCCTTTTGCTTGGTTAGAAGATCTTCGCTTGCAACAATAAATCCATAACCATGATTGTGAGCTAATAAGTACTCGTTACCGTCCGCATACGTATCAGCCCAATAAACCTTATCGCCATTCAGGTTGATAAGAGTGTTTAAGTGAGTTCCATTGCCTCTGCCAAATGACAGGTTTGACGGCTGAATAGTGTATGCTCGACCACTTGTACCAAGAATTAAAATTTGCTGATCTAGTTTGGTTTGTAGACTGAAATTAAAAGAGTCGCCTACTTTAAGAGAATTGTTTGGAGCATCATTTTCATCAAGATGCCCTTTACGAGCGATTACCCAATTATCGTTGGTAAACCATAATGTAATTGGATCTGATTGGACCGTCTTGACCACAGAGGAACTGTCGATAGTTTTTTCTTCTTTAATCAAAGTTCGACGGTCATCTTCAAACTTTTTCGTAGCTTGTTCAATTTCGCGAGTTATTTGATTATTCATCTTGCGTGTAGAAGATAGTAAGGCTTCAAGTTCAGCTTGTTCTTTAACTAATTTTTCCTTTTCGTCTTTAAGTTTATACTCTTCAAGCTTTCTTAGTTCTCGTAGCCTAATCTCAAGGATATCACTTGCTTGTCGTTCATTTAAATCAAAACGAGCCATAAGCACTTCTTTGGGTTCATCATGCTCACGAATGATTTCGATTACCTCGTCAATAAGGTCCATAATTGTAAGACGACCTTCAATTAACTCTAATCGATCAGCAATTTTGCTCAAACGAGTTTTAGTGCGATTTGAAATTGATTCTCTTCTAAATTCAACCCAGTCTGAAATGATCTCTTTAATGCCACGCTGGCGAGGAAGTTTATCAATTGAAACAGCAGTCAAGTTAACTTTTAGAGTACTTTGAAGGCCAAGCATTGATACTACCCCTGCCATAAATTCTTCAGGGTCTTGTCTAGAGCTTTTAGGCTCTATAATCATTTTGGCAGAACCCGGAGGATCGTCGGCTGAAGTTATATCACGAATATCATCAATGTTGTTCTTGATATAGTGTTTTAAATCGAGAAGCCTTTGATTTGGTTTCTTCTCTTTACCTTTCTCTTTACCCTTTTCTTTCGGAGGTTCATAAACAGATGCGGTAGCAACATTTGCCAGCACTTCAGATGGCGATAAGTCATGAGGTAACTCAATAATTTTAATACGCCATTGCCCATGAGATAGTTTTTCAACTTCCCATCGAGCTCTAACGTGAAGTTTACCACGCCCCTCTTTGTAAGCTTGGTTAATAGTGGCTTGATCATTAATGATTTGTCCACCAGTTGGTAAATCTGGTCCTTTTAACTGTTCCATGATGCCATCATTGTCGATATTGTTATCTTTAATGAAGGCAGTAACAGCATTTGCTACATCTCGAACGTTATGGCTAGGAATGTCAGCAGCCATACCTACAGCTATACCGGTAGAACCATTTAATAATTCAATTGGTAGGGCACCCGGTAAAAATCGTGGTGTTGTGAGCGTACCATCGTAATTAGGGATATAATCAACGGCACCAACATTTAATTCAGAGAGGATGGTATCTGTCAACGGAGTTGTGCGAACCTCTGTGTAACGCATAGCGGCCGCAGAATCGCCATCTCTTGAGCCAAAGTTGCCTTGTCCATCAATAAGAGGATATCGTAAAGACCACGGCTGAGCCATTCTAACCATAGCGTCATAAACAGCAGCATCACCATGAGGATGATATTTACCGATTACATCACCAACAACACGCGCAGATTTTTTGTAAGACGAAGACGCTGTCATTTGGAGTTTAGACATTGCATACAAAATATGGCGGTGAACAGGCTTCATGCCGTCCTGTACATAGCTCAAAGCACGACCAGAAAGAACCATAGTTGAATATGATAAATATGACTCTTTGATGTAATTTTCTAAATCAGTGACTGTGAATGTTGACATAATTATTCCTCCACTTTCCCGATATCACCTTCACTTGATATCCATTCTTTTCTGGCTCCTGATAATTTCTTGTTGAATAGAAAATGAAGATTTTCCCGTAACAATAAAATATCATCGTTTGATAACTTAAATTGAATTACCTTGCGAGTGTCTTTGTCGAGTGCAGTTTCTCGTAATTGAGGAGGGTTCATTTCACCCAATCCTTTGAATCGCTGTATGTTGATATTTGATTCTTTAGCACCGTGTTTAATTAATTTTTTAACCGTGGAATCTCTTTCATTTTCATCCAAAACATAGAATTTAGGATCTTTACCAAGACCACTGATTTTTCCTTTTGCTTCGATTTTAAAGAGCGGGGTTACACTAATGGAGTAATGACCATGTGTAAGTAAATGCGGAAAGTGTTTTATAAATAAAGCTGTCAGTAGCACTTCAATATGATAACCATCAACATCAGCATCTGTTAGAGCAAAAATATTATGATAACGAAGATCTTTTAAAACGTCCTCAGGGTTATCCTCAAGCGCGTGTGGTTGAACCCCAATTGCAAGCGCAAGGTCATGAATTTCCTCGCTCGAAAGTATGGTGCTTTTATCAATATCCCATGCATTTGTAGGTTTGCCCTTTAATGGGAATATGGCTTGATATGTGCGTTCACGGCCTAGTTTTGCAGAACCACCAGCAGAATCGCCCTCCACAATAAACAATTCATTTTCTAGAGGATTTTTGCCTGTACAATCAGATAATTTATCTGGAACAGGTGCTGTCGCAGAACCAACTTTTCGAACTTTTACTTCTCTGTTTGCTTTCAATCTGCGTTGTGCAGATGAAATAACCATTTCTGCAATTTCAGTCGCAATATCATGGTTTTGATGAAGCCAGTTAACCATTTTAGCTTTAACGCAAGACTCTGCCATGTAGAGTACAGGTTTGTTAGATAGTTTACCTTTAGTTTGACCTTCGAAACTAGGGTCTAATACTTTAGCGGATAATAAAAAAGACATATTGCTGGTAATATCATCACGAGTAATATCGACGCCCTTAGGTAATAAGTTGTTGGCAGAGATAAATGCTTTAATTGATTCATGAACACCACGAGAGAAACCACTTTCATGTGTACCGCCGTGTCGTGTAGGTACGAGGTTTACAAACGATTCACGGAATGCTGAACCATATTTCATGAAGGCTAAAGCCCACTCAATACCTTCGCCATTGGCATATGTTGAGTTTGAGTCGTCAAAAAAGAATGAGTCGCGGTACATAGGAGTATGTTCTTTATCATGAAGAGACTCTTCCATGTATGATGTTAGCGTTTCTTCATAGCACCATTCAATAACGCTGCTTTCGACGTTTTCATCTTTGTTCTCGATGGTGAGAGTTACTTTGCAGCCTGCAAGTAAAACAGCCTTAGAACGACATAACTGCTTTAACTTTTCTTTGTTGATTTTAGGTGAGTCAAAGTAAGTAGGATCAGGCCAAAACCTAACGGTTGTTCCTGTCTCTTTTTTTGCGCATTTACGAACGGTTTTAACATCTTCTGCGATGCCGTCATTAAAAGTGATTTGCTGAACAAGACCTTCTCGTTTAGATTCTACAAAAACTTTTGTGGATAGAGCATTTGTAACCGTAACACCTACACCATGTAAGCCACCAGAAAATGCATATGGTCCAGAAGCATCATCATTAAACTTGCCACCCGCATGCAGAGTTGTAAAAATTACAACAACAGTTGGCAGTTTTTCTTCAGGGTGCATACCAAATGGAATGCCTCGGCCATTATCAACAACAGAGATAGAGTTATCTCTGTGTAACGTGACATCAAACTGTGAAGCAAAACCACCTAATACTTCATCAGAAGAATTATCGACAACTTCTTGGACTAGATGGTTAGGTTCGTCAGTGTCGGTGTACATGCCGGGACGTTTACGAATAGGGCTCAGGCCTTTTAAAATTTTGATATGTTCGGCGCCATAATCGTTGTTATCTATTTTTGACATAATAAACTCATTTAATAATGAAATTTTAATAAAATAATCTAGTTACCCGTCAGGATACGAGTTTGATATATAAAGGTCAATTACTTGACGTTAAAAGTTTAATTGAGCTCAAGCTTTGACCACTTAACTCAGATAAGCTTGTATCTAGTTGGCCAACTTCTGTTTTAGAATTCAGCAAAACGGACTCAAGCTCAGAGAATATGTTTTTAATGCGCTTATCTAGGTTAGAAAGTAACTCCCAGTCGGCATCAGAATAGGGTAGAACTAAGTATGCATTACTAACTGGGCCAAGGTAGACGTCCTGTAAAGAGGTTGCTTTTTGCTGAATATGTTTTGGAATAGTTGAGCGTTTATCATAAGGAATAGCACAATCAACTAGAACCTGATCGTTCTCGTCTAAAGAGTAAATTCTATCTTCTAACAAAAGGCCCTTTAAAAGAGAATATCTTAAATTAAAATTACTCATCAGTTGAGCAATTTTGTCCGTATTTGAATGTTTGAACTTACTATTAGTTATGCGACCGAGATCGTGATTTTTGTCATCATGAGAATAATCAAAAATGATGACCTTTTTTCCTTGAGTGAAGTCTATAAATAATGTTCGGTAGAAGCTTAGAAATTTAGAGAAATTGCTGTCTGAACCAGACCTTTCAATATCTTTTTTTAATACTGCGATAGTTTTGGCGTTGTAAGTTAATACTTTCTTTCCTTTGATCCGAATAATGTTAAATTCGTCATATTTACTAAGTTCAGACTGGATTTGATTTATGTGAATGTCGGATAAAAAGTTCATATCAAAACAAACAAAGAAGATTTCCTTTTTGTGGTCAAAAAAGATAGGTGTGCTTTGTATATGATGGTGCATATTAAAACGTTTGGCGAGATTGGCCGGTAGCAAGTTACAAGCTAAGATGTTTTTAATCCTAACAACAGTCGTTCCGCTAAAGTCTTTTAGTTTCGGAAATAAAATTACTTTATTAGCGCAACTATCCATACTAGGGGTATCCATAGCAGGGAAGAATGTGCCCTGTTTAGTTCGATACAAACAAGAACTAGCTACCTTGCCTTTGCCAAGTAACTCTAATGCCAGTCGTACATAGATATCTTCAGCAGGACCACCGGTAAGAGGTGAATCAATATGAGTTCTCAAATCAGAAGGGTTATAATCAGGACCATTAATTTCCACTAGTTCAGTATGACTAATCATTATTTTTACCTTATCTTGTTTATTGAATTTATTCTAACATAAAAAGATAAGGCAAGCAATTTATTACATTGTCATTTCCGTACTATGATCAAAACTCATCTCTTTTTTTGTTAGATCGTCCATTGTTACCTTTTTGTCAGACCAATATAGCCCTTTCTTGATTGGAGTAAATCTTTCGTCACGCTCAGGCTCTGGGGCTTTAGGTAGAGTTAACAGAAACTCTTTTTGTATTTTATTAGGATTAAAGACAATCAGGTGAGACATTTCGGCTTTAGTTGGAATTCCACTTTCGAAATTATCAATAAAACCTTTAACTGCTTCTAATATATTCTCTTTCCTAACTTTATTTTCACGGAAAAAGTCTTCAGGTAGATTACTAATTTCAGTGAGTTTTTCCTTGTAACTCTCTATTTCATTTTGAGGAAAAACAATTTCTATACCTTCAAAACCCATAGCTTTCAGAGTGTCTGTCATAAAACTGTTTTTACCTGATGCTCTTTGTGCGGCCTGATTAAGCTCATTCAAGTGACAGTAAAGCTCGTAAGTGGAAGTAGAATCTTTCATTTCAAGCCATTTATTTGTAGCAAATGTGGTGTTGGCGCCATATTTTTTAGCGAGACCTAGAGTAAGTGGTAAGCTGGGAATTGTATGAGCTGTTAAATTCGTAGATTCAATAGATGCGACAAAGACTTTTGCGTCCGTAGAAACGCTATATAAATGGCCTTTATTGTGATTAGTAGTATCTTGCTTTTCATTTTCTCTGATATGTAGTAATTTTCCCTTAGATTCAACAGAGTGTGGGTTTCCGTAAATTTTCACGGCTTCATTTAGTGAGCTTGTTGAGTAAAATCCATCACCTTGCCTTGATACGCCTTCTCTAAACTTAATATCAGTGACCGGTTCTGGTTTATCAGATAGGTTTGCATGAAAATACTCATTGCCTTTTAAGTTTGTGTTGGCAAAGCAAAAAGTCTCATTTCTGTGATGAAGTAAGCGTATTAAATCACCTTCATTAAATAACTTTTCACTCTCTTTGTCTTGCCACATTAATGCACCTAAGTATTCTACTTTTTCTGCTGCTAATTTGCCGCCAATGTATAGCTTGCCTTCATTTTCAGCTTGTTTTAAGTCTCGAACACTCAGCTCAGGAGCTGTGTAAGTTTCTGATTTGACGTATTTGCCTATGTCATTAAGCGTAGCGTCTGGAGATAGAGCAAGGTGGCCTTTTTCATTGAGCCAACCGCCTCGAGTGTGGGTTAATGAGCCTGATATGAAATCAACAACGCCAACAGCGAAACCTGCTCGGATCCGGTCCTTACTTATAGGAAATCGTTGTTCAGCATTTAATTGTAGTATTTCATCCAAATGTTCGGCGATAGCAGGGTAACTATGATCAAATTGTTCACGCTTTTCAGATTGATAAAGTTCTAAAAAATCTACGACATCATTATGTCCAGATAGAAACTGAAACACGCTATTACTGGTTGCAGCATTGTTTTTTCTGGGGGTAGGATACTTTTTTAGCGCTTTTATTTTTGAATTGTAGTGTGTGTCCATTATAGGATTAATAATTGAGTAATCATTTAATAAGTCTAAATGGTTTATATCGATTGATTTATTGTTTTTTGACATCATGGCACCTTAAAGCTTTTCTTTAATTTTACCATAATTGAATATATATAAAATATTTATCTTTTAATAGCGATAATGCTTGACATTTTAGTATTGGGCTTTATAGTAGAATTATACAAAGTGCAAATTCGGCTGTGTTTTGTATGTGCTTTAAGAAGGCTCGCTAATTGTCAAATCGTACATTTAGCGAGCCTTTGTCGTTTTGGCGGTATAAGTTATTTTATGAGTAGAAGTATTGTCTTTTTCATAAGCTCCACGAGCTCATCATTGCTTCTAAGAAATTGAATAGGTGACATCCCAATTTTGTCTAAGTGAAATAGCGTTACCTCACTTTCCTGTTTTTGGCTACAACAAGCTGTATATATAGTTTCAAGAGGGACACCAAGCTTTAAGAATCGTTCAAGAATTGCCGGAGTTGAAGCTAGCTCGTTATCTCTAAAGAAATCTGATAAATAAGATAATGGCCAACTTTCATTAGTATTAATACTTTTAAGTAATAAGTATTGTTCTAAAACTTGAACAAATGTTCGCCACATTCTCGCCTGCTTTAGCTGCGAGTCAAGGCGAACGGTCTTGACTTTAATGGAGTAGGGATTATTATGTACTGTATATACATACAGTTAAATAGTGGGCGATTTGTTAACCGGTATTCGTTTTCGTGCCAACCCAACATCACATCAAAAACTGGTTTTAAGCCAGTGGATGGGTTGCGCACGCAGTATTTGGAATGCCAAAGTTGACGAAGAAAAGTATTACCGCACCTTTGCACGTAAATACTACCCAATGGGCACTTATGCCCCAATTGACCAGAAAACATCACAATTCAAGTCGAAGGAGTTAACTCCTTGGCTGTATCAATGCCCTAGCCAGATCATCCGCAACAGCGCAGTTAACTGGTATCAGACTTACCAAAAATTCATGAAAGGCATGTGTGGGCGACCTAAGCGTAAACCTAAAACTGACCGAGGTAGCATCTATCTTACTCGTGAGGTGTTCAGCTTCGAACGTTGCGAAGATGGAAACTTACGACTATTTATCGGCACGAAGACTAATAATATTGGTTACTTATCCTTTA
>NZ_JAKGBG010000076.1:0-11625 GCF_021532595.1 Pseudoalteromonas sp. OFAV1 | reverse complement strand
ATAGCTCTTTTCGTTTAGAGAAACAATGCATTCTCTGCTATGATCCACTGCATCTTCGAGGATGTCCCTCAATTATCAAGTTTGGAATATTACTGTGACTGCTACTGCTTTTTCATCTTTGGCTTTGCCGAAAGAGTTAACCGATAATTTATCGACTTTAGGTTATGCGCAAATGACACCGGTACAAGCGCAAAGTTTACCAGTGATCTTGCAAGGCAAAGATATCATTGCTCAAGCAAAAACAGGGTCGGGTAAAACGGCCGCGTTTAGCTTAGGTGTGTTGGCTAAGTTAAATGTGAAACGTTTTCGCATTCAATCACTTATTTTATGTCCAACCCGCGAACTGGCAGAGCAAGTTGCAGAAGAAGTTCGTAAGCTTGCTCGCGGCATTCATAATATTAAAGTTTTAACTTTATGCGGTGGTGTATCTATTGGTCCACAGATTGGTTCACTAGAGCATGGCGCTCATATTATTGTTGGCACACCAGGTCGTGTTGATGATCATATTCGTAAGGGTACATTGCGTTTAGATGACGTTGAAACATTGGTATTAGATGAAGCTGACCAAATGCTTGATATGGGTTTTCAAGATACCCTTGATGCCATTGTTGAATGTATTCCAAATCAACGCCAAACCTTGTTGTTTAGCGCGACTTATCCAAAATCAATTGCAGCGATTGCTGAGCGAGTTTTAAGCAACCCTGAAATGATTAAGGTTGAAGAAGAGCAAACAAAAAGCACGATCACACAATACTTTTACAAGCTTGATAATAACAAGCAGCGCTTTAATACGCTGAAGCTGTTGCTTTTGAAGTTTCAGCCAGAAAGCTGTGTGGTTTTTTGTAATACTAAGGTTGAAACACAGCAAATTTGTGATGACCTATACGCTGAAGGCTTTAGTGCCGTTGCTTTACACGGTGATTTAGATCAACGCGAACGTGAACGTACTTTAATTCGTTTTGCTAATAAAAGCGCGTGTATCTTGGTGGCGACGGATGTTGCTGCACGAGGCTTAGATATTAACGACATGGATATGGTTGTAAATTATCACTTAGCACATGATCCACAAACTCATGTTCACCGCGTTGGTCGAACAGGTCGAGCAGGTAAAAAAGGCATTGCATGTTCTATTTATGGTGAGGCTGAGCAATTTAAAGTGGCACAAATTGGTGATCATTACGAACGCGACTTCAACCCTGAGCCACTACCTCCTTTTAGCTTACTTGAAAAGCCGGCCTACAAGCCTACGATGGCGACCATCATGATCGATGCAGGTAAGAAGCAAAAAATTCGTGCTGGCGATATTTTAGGTGCTTTAACGGGTAAAGAAGGTATTGCAGGTCATCAGGTGGGTAAAATTAATGTACTTGATAACGTGGCTTTTATCGCTGTAGAGCGAACAGCAGTCAAACCAGCACTGCGCAAATTGACCGAAGGAAATATCAAAAAGCGTAAGATTCGTGCGCGTCGTTTAAGTCGATAAGTTTAAAGTTTACGAGCAGCTAGCTTTTAGCTGCTCATACTCACGTTGTATTTTTTTAAACTGAATCGCACAGCCTTGACGGTCTGGGTGATGTTTTAAAGCCAATTGTCGCCAGCGCTTTTGTAATTCTTTTAGTGAAAAGTTAGCGGGCAACTGCCATGCTTTTTGTATTTGTAAAAGCTGCTCTTTTGTAAGATTTGCAGAAGTAGTATGCCTGTTGAATGTAGCAAAGCGCTGCCAAAACTCATTTAATAGCGCATCAATTTCATCACTTGTTGTGTCGTAGTTTTGCCAATCTAAATAATACTCCCGCAAAGGATCAGTATTTTCTAGCACCTTTTCACACTTGTTATTTATCAATTCAATATGTAAGGCAGCTATGTGCAATTGTTGCTCAGGGCTAACCTGTATTTGGAGTTGATATAAGGCATTCATAACTAAGAAGTTACGTTTAAAAAGATCTTTTTGTGGGTCCTTATCTAAAACACTAAGATGACCTGCATCATTAAGTGCACTCGCAAGCGTATGGACTTTCCAGATAGGTTGTTTCAAAATGAGGTAAAAAATCTCATCTATCAGTGGGTTAAGCATTGTTAGCAGGCCAATCTTTATGTAATCTAAAACTATATACGCTATCACAGCTGCCTTACTGAAACTATGTTTATATTTTCATCAAGGAAGGCATTTAGCCGAGTTACGATTTAGTTTTTTCCTCGGACTATGTTGATATTTAGGGATATAAACATATGCGCACATTATTGAGTCTCAGGTTAATACATTCGGCATTAGTATGCTGTAGTGTGCTGATGACTACGTTTAGTTATGCTTCAGATTCATTACTAGAGCAATTTAATCAATCACAAAAATTAGATGAAAAGCAGCAATTAGCGACACAATTACTTGCAGATACCACTATTAGCGCTGATGAAAAGCTGGCTATACAATTGCAGTTAGCAGATACGGCTCTAGAAAATAAAGAATTTGCCGCAGCATTTAAACACTATCAACTAGCTGAGAAGTCGACCTCTTTTGAAGCTCAACCAGACAGTTATTTTCGTGCAATCAAGATGCAAGGCGTTAGCTATTATTATCAAGGTCTTATCCAACAAGCTGTCGAATCCTATACACGTGCTTTACGCGTTGCCGAAAAAATGAATGCGCCTATTTCAGAGGCTAACTTACTGAGTAATATAGGTCTCGCTTATTTTGATATGTGGGATATGAGCAAAGCACTTGATTATTACACGCGCGCTAAATCTATCTACGAAAAGTATGGTAGCGCGCAAGATAAAGCTGATATTTTGCATAACATAGCGGGTCTTTATATTCGCTTATCGAGTTACGATATTGCTTTAGATATGTATAGAGAAACGCTAAAGATATTCGAGAAATTAGGTGATGAAGAAGGTGTTGCTCAGTCATATGGTAATATGGGCGTTGCTTACTCTGAGCTTGGACAATATCAATTATCATTACATTATTATCAGCGTGCATTACGGTATTATCAAAAAACACATGATGCCTATTACTTATCCTCTCGTCACGTCAATATTGCTAACGTTTACTTACGAACAGGTGATTTAGAACTGGCTCTAAGCCATGCTGATAAGGCCATCGAGTTTGCAGAACAAATAAATAACAAAACGTTAGAGCTCGCGGGATTATTATCAAGAGCTAAAATTGAGCTCTTACAAGGTAAGCTAACACAAGCGGAAGTAACACTGACCACCTCAATTGAGATGGCCAAAAAATATAAAGATGATCTGAGAGTGCAGGATGGCATTGGAATGAATGCATTGATCAAAGCAGGCCAAGGAGATTTCACCAGTGCGGTAGCTCATTTTGATCAATTCGTTCGAACCTTAAAGGCCGCAAACAATGAGCGACTTCTAAGATCCCTAGGTGAGCTTCACAGTCGAATTAATGCCAGTCAGTTGACTCAGGAAATTATTGATTTAAAACAAAAACAGCGAGTGCAAGAGCTTGAAATGTCAAAGCAAAGACAACTTGCCATCATGCTGTTTATTTTATTTATTATGCTAGTCGTGACGGGCATCACCATTTATCGACGTATGATCGAAAAAGGAGCGAAAGAGCAACTTTCATTGATGGTTGCAAAGCGCACCAATGAGCTTGAAGAAACCGCAGAAAAGCTGCGCAGTGCAAATGAAATTAAAAGTCAATTTTTAGCTAATATTAGCCATGAGATCCGCACACCATTAACGGCTATTTTGGGACAAACAGATACCCTAATGAATGGTTTTTATAAACCAGAGCAACTCAATGATGAACTTGCTGTTATTCATAAACAAAGTGAACACTTAAAAGACCTCATAAATGATGTGCTTGATATTAGTAAAATTGAGGCGAATAAACTTGAGTTGAGTTTAAAAGAAGGTGATTTAGTTTGCTTATTAAATGATGTTCATTCAATGCTAAGTGGGCAAGCAAAAGCGAAAGGGCTGAAATTTGCATTTCATAACCAATTAGGTGAGCAGTTTATTACTCGGTTAGACTTTACGCGGGTAAAACAAATTTTGATCAACTTATGTGCGAATGCCATTAAGTTTACCCATCAAGGTGAAGTCGAGCTGCAGGTCACACAGACGCAACAAGGTATTTGCTTTCAGGTAAGTGATACGGGGATTGGCATGGATGCTAGCCAGCTGAAACTTATTTTTGAGTGCTTCAGTCAAGGAGACAATAGCATTAGTCGACGGTTTGGTGGTACGGGGCTAGGGCTTAGCTTATCACAACAACTCGCAATCATGATGGGCGGCTATATTAGTGTCGAGAGCGAAATCAATAAAGGTAGCGTGTTTGCATTCTATTTGCCATGTAAAGAACATGAACCCAGTCAAACTGATGCCAATAGCAAATACGGAAGTGACTTACCGCAATCACTAAAAGGATTATCTGGAAAGGTATTGATTGCAGAAGATCATGCCGATAACCGTCGTTTAATTCGCCGTTATTTAGAGTCAATGGGGTTAGATGTAATTGCTGTTGATAACGGTGCAAAAGCGGTTGAGCAATGTTTAATAGAGTTTCCAGATGTAGTGCTTCTTGATATTCAGATGCCAGTTTTAGACGGGTTAAGTGCCCTTAAGTTATTGAAAGAGTCGGGCTTTACCCAACCAATTTACGCCTTAACTGCTAATGCGATAAGCCATGAAATAGAAGCGTACTTGCAGGCCGGTTTTACAGGGTATCTTGCTAAACCTATCGACAAAAATGTCTTTTTTACGCAGCTTGCCAAGCATTGTAAAAATACCGCAGAAAGCACAAAAGCAAGTCACGATATTAGTGATTTAGTAACTAGCTTTATTCAAAGTTTTAACCAAGAAGCGTCGCTTATTCAATTGCATTTGGCTGAATATGATTTATTTAATCTTCAGCAAGATGCACATCGTATTGGCGGAGCAGCTAAAATGTTTGCCATGGAGCATATCGCGAAAAGTGCCTTTGGCTTAGAGTCAGCTTTAAAAAATAACCAACTCTCAGAATTAACAAATTTAGTTGATCGTTTACTTGAGCAACTCAACAGTGCATTAGCTGATCAGAATAGCTCTACATCACCATCTTGAGCTTGTTCTGAATCATTATTTTGAGTTGTTTCATAGCGAGAGCGATCGATACGTTGTTCACTACTTGTTTCTGGGTGTGTGATCTTAAACATTGAAAGTTTATCATCAATAACATGCGCTAGACGCACTAAATCTTTGCTTGAGACAGCTTGTATTTGTGAACTTGATAATGCGTCAGAATTTAGCTCAACCATAGCATCAATACTCATTTGTGCTTCATCTGACATTTGGCTTTGTAAGGCAACCTGTTCATGCACGCTCTCAGAAAACGCGTTAATTGCTAACATAGCCTGTTCTATTTTATTCGTTTCTTTGGTTGATGCTTCTGATAGTTCAACAGTACGCTGTGTTTCTTTTAATGCTGTTTGCATCAATTGGTTGGCTTTTTCTGTACTATGTTGAATTTTAGCAACCATCTCACGAACTTCTTGGGTTGATTTACTGGTGCGTGCTGCTAAGTTTCGTACTTCATCAGCCACAACTGCAAACCCTCTCCCTTGCTCACCAGCACGTGCAGCCTCAATTGCGGCATTGAGAGCTAGCAGATTTGTTTGTTCAGCTATACTGTTAATCACATCAATTACAGAGCCAATTGCATCACTATCTTGTTTAAGTAAAATAATTTGTTCGCTAGTTTGGTTGATATTGTCGGCCAATTTCATAAGGCTAGCTTGGCTTTTGTCGGCATCAAGTCGAGTTTGTTGCACAGACTTTGTTGCATCAGAGACCGAGTGAAATATTTCTTCAAGGCTACGGTCAAGTTCTTTCGATACTTCAATCGTTCGCTTTATTGTCTCTGCTAAATCAACACCATGCGCATCTTGAATTGTTGCTTTTTGGGTCATTGATGCATAGGTGTCACGTAACGCATCAGCCATAGGTAATAAGCGGGCAGATGACGCATATATCTCTCCTAACATATGCTCAACCATAGTTAAACTCGCGTTTAATATGTGGCAGGCTTCAGGTAATTTATTGTCGTTTTCATCAAAACGAAAAGTAAAGTCGATACCCTGATCAGAAGTGATATTAGAAACAAAATAACTTAAGTGATCTTGTTGCTGCGCGTCTTTTAAATAAATAAAGGTAATTAAAATAAGCCAAGGAACAATGACCGTTAAGCCGATTACTGCCATCGCGACAATTGATAGTTCAAAAATAATAAAACTAGCAATACTGCTTAGTAAGCTGATGACAAAGAGAGCGACTGCTACTTTAATGCGGGTCATTGAAAAATCCTTACCTTTTAATCCTATAACTTATAGAACAAAACCCAACTAAATACCAACTATATTACGGAGTTATTTATAGTTGAATAGCGCTTCAACCGTACTTTTAAGTAAAAAAAATGCCTGTATAAAACAGGCATTTTTTTTGATTTTGAAAGCTGCTTATTGACGCTTCATCGAATCGAAGAATTCATCATTGGTTTTGCTCATAGAAAGCTTATCAATTAAGAACTCCATTGCGTCAATTTCTGACATCTCATGAACAATCTTACGTAAGATCCACATTTTCTGTAGTTCATCTGGCTTAGTCAGTAACTCTTCACGACGGGTACCTGAACGGTTAAAGTCGATCGCAGGGAATACACGCTTTTCAGCAATCTTACGATTTAAGTGTAGTTCCATGTTACCTGTGCCTTTGAACTCTTCGTAGATTACTTCATCCATTTTAGAGCCTGTATCAATAAGCGCTGTTGCGATAATCGTTAAGCTACCGCCTTCTTCTACATTACGTGCTGCACCGAAGAAACGCTTTGGTTTGTGTAATGCGTTAGCATCCACACCACCTGTTAATACCTTGCCAGATGAAGGAATAACCGTATTGTATGCACGAGCAAGTCGCGTAATTGAGTCTAATAAGATAACCACATCTTTTTTGTGCTCAACAAGACGCTTCGCTTTTTCAATTACCATTTCGGCTACTTGAACGTGACGGCTTGCTGGCTCATCAAATGTTGAAGCAATAACTTCACCCTTAACAAGACGCTGCATCTCAGTTACTTCTTCAGGACGTTCGTCAATTAGAAGCACCATTAGCTCACAGTCTGGTTGGTTGTAGCTGATTGACTGCGCAATATTTTGCAGTAGCATCGTTTTACCCGCTTTAGGCGGTGCAACGATTAGGGCGCGCTGGCCTTTACCAATAGGTGATGCTAAATCAAGTACACGAGCAGTGATATCTTCTGTACTACCATTACCACGTTCCATACGTAAACGCTCGTTTGCGTGGAGTGGGGTAAGGTTTTCAAAAAGGATTTTAGTGCGAGAGTTTTCAGGTTTGTCGAAGTTTACTTCGTTGACTTTAAGTAGTGCGAAGTAACGTTCACCATCTTTTGGTGGACGGATAAGGCCTGAAATTGAGTCACCAGTACGCATGCTGAATCGACGTATTTGACTCGGAGATACATAAATATCATCAGGTCCGGCTAAATATGAGGCTTCAGATGATCTCAAGAAACCAAAGCCATCTTGTAAGATTTCTAATACACCGCCGCCATAAATATTTTCACCGCTTTTAGCGTGTGCTTTCAAAATGGCGAAAATAATGTCTTGTTTTCTTAAACGGGCTACGTTTTCGAGCCCCATGGACTCAGCTAAGTTTACAAGCTCTTTTATAGACTTGTCTTTTAATTCGCGTAAATGCATATTGGTGGGTTCTTTATTACAATTATCATACTCAAAATCATAGTTTGATACATGAGTGAGGTTTGTTGGTATAACTAAGGATTAGTTGGCTTTATAAACTAGCAGGTCACTAGCAAGGCGTCCAGTCTTTAAACAAAATAAAGCTAAAAAAAGGGCAAAAAGCCCTTTTTTTACATTTTCAGTTAGATGTTGTTCTCTAAAAACTCAACTAATTGAGTTTTTGAAAGTGCACCTACTTTAGTTGCTGCAACCTGACCATCTTTGAAAAGAAGAAGTGTTGGGATTCCACGAATACCAAATTTAGGTGGTGTGCCCGCATTTTGGTCAATGTTTAATTTACCGATAGTTACACGGCCATCAAACTCGCCAGCTACTTCGTCAAGAATAGGGGCGATCATTTTACAAGGTCCGCACCATTCAGCCCAAAAATCAACAAGTACAGGTTTGTCTGATTGTAGTACGTCAGCTTCAAAGCTATCGTCAGTTAATTGAATAATTTTCTCGCTCATTGCGATCTCCGATAAGTTAGGCGAAATATTTAATGCGTATTTAAACACTCTTGTTTCTTATTGCAAGTTTAAACGTTATGCTTAAACGCTATGACTAAGACACATTTGACCGATAAAAAGTTTTCAGACTTTGCTATCGCACCGGAAGTGGTTGCCGGTTTAACCGAAAATGGGTTTGAATATTGCACACCCATTCAAGCTAAATGCCTACCTTTTATTTGTGAAGGCCGTGATATTGCGGGCCAAGCACAAACAGGTACAGGCAAGACGTTGGCGTTTTTAACAGCCACGTGCCATCGGTTATTACAATCTAGCAAAGCACCTAGTAAACATCCAAGAGCCCTGATCATGGCCCCAACTCGGGAGCTGGCGATTCAGATACACAAAGATGCAAAAATTTTAGCGCCACACTGTAATCTTAACTTAGGTTTAGTATATGGTGGCGAAGATTACGAAAAACAACGTGCACAACTAGAAAAAGGCGTTGATATTTTAATTGGAACGACTGGACGCCTTATCGATTTGTATAAACAGGGTTGTTACACCCTAAATGAAATTGAAGTTGTGGTGCTTGATGAAGCAGATCGTATGTTCGATTTAGGCTTTATTAAAGATATCCGCTACATGTTTAGACGTATGCCTGAAACCTCAGAGCGTTTAAACTTATTATTCTCTGCAACCTTATCGTATCGTGTGCAGGAATTAGCGTTTGAACACATGACTAACCCAGAGCATGTGCAAATTGAACCTGACGTTAAAACAGGTAAGCGTATTCAAGAAGAGCTATTTCATCCATCACAAGACGATAAAATTAAGTTACTGTTAACTTTAATTGAAGAAGAATGGCCTGAGAAAGCAATTGTGTTTGCAAATACGAAACACAGTTGTGAAAATGTTTACGCATGGATGAAAGCGGATGGTCATCGAGTTGGATTATTAACCGGTGATGTAAACCAGAAAAAGCGTCAATCAATTTTGGCTCAATTTACCAAAGGCGATTTAGACTTCTTAGTGGCAACAGACGTTGCAGCTCGTGGTTTACATATCCCAGAAGTAAGTCATGTATTTAATTTTGATTTGCCAGATGATTGTGAAGACTATGTACACCGCATTGGTCGTACCGGACGTGCTGGTGCTTCAGGACACGCTATTAGCTTTGCCTGTGAACAGTATGCCTATAATCTCCACGAAATTGAGCAATATATAGAACACAGCATTCCATTATCACATTATGATAAAAGTGCATTGCTTGATGATTTAACTAAGCCTACTATTCAGAAAAAGCGGAACTATTCTACAGGCCCACGTAATCGTAATAACAACGGACGTCGACCAAATAATAGTTACCAGAAATCACGGTCGTGATAAACGACCGTCATTGAAGACTTAGTAGTAACTAGAGGTTTTTGAACGGTGGGGCAATTTCAACCGCAAAAAAATGTGTATGCAGTAATCGATTTAGGATCGAACAGCTTTCATATGCTGATTGCCAAATCAATTGCTGGCGGTCTACAAACGATCGGTCGAGTCAAACGTAAAGTAAGGCTTGCAGCAGGGCTTGATGAAAACAACGTCCTAAGCTCAGAAGCCATGCAGCGAGGTTGGGAATGCCTAGCCTTGTTCGCAGAACGTTTACAAGACATACCAAAGAAAAACATTACCATTGTTGCAACAGCAACTTTGCGTCTTGCTACCAATGCCGATGTGTTTAAGCAAAAGGCTGAACAAATCCTTGGTCATAAAATCAATGTCATCAGTGGTGAGCTAGAAGCCAAAACGATTTACAAAGGCGTGGCGCACACATCAGCTTGTAGTGGAAAGCAACTTGTTATCGATATTGGTGGGGCGAGTACAGAGGTCGTTATAGGTAAAGGTTTTGACGCACTGCACTATAAAAGCCTACATATGGGCTGTGTCACCTTTTTAGAGCGCTATTTCAAAGATCAAAAACTGAGTAACGAAAATTTTGCAGCCGCGATTCAAGCAGCCAGAGATGTGATTGCTGAAATTGTTGATGAATATAAAACGGCAGGCTGGCAAATAGCGAGTGGAGCATCTGGTACAGTGCAAGCAATTCAAGAGATCATGGTTGCGCAAAACCAAGATGAACTCTTAACGCTTGATAAATTGTATGCCATCAAAGAGCAATCAGTGCAATTTGAAACAATTGCAGATCTTGAGCTTGCAGGTTTAAGTGAAGAACGCCGCCTTGTGTTTGTATCTGGACTTGCAATTTTAATCGCCTTATTCGAATCATTAGCTATAAAGCAGATGGGCCTTGCTCGCGGCGCATTGCGTGAAGGTGTGCTTTACAGCATGGTACCAGAGCTACATAACCACGATATTCGTAAGCGTACGGTTGATGGATTAATGGCTCGTTATCATGTCGATGTAAATCAAGCCTGCCGAGTTGCACAACTTACTGAGCAATTAGCAAAGAGTGTAAAGGGGCAGTGGCAGTCAATTGATAACAACGCAATTGCGTTATTAAAAACGGTAGCGAAGTTGCACGAGATAGGTTTATTAATAGAGTATAAACTTTATCATAAGCACACAGCCTACATTATAGAAAACACCGATATGCCAGGTTTTTCACAATCTGAGCATAAGCTGATCACTGCTGTAGCGAACGCGCATCGTGCAGATCTGGTAAAAAACAGCTTTGCATACCTAGGGTGTCATGAACAATTAGCTGAATGTTTGACAAGAATTGTTCGGATCGCAGTGATCTTATCAATGCGTCGCCAAGATGATGTACTGCCAGCACTCGATCTTAGTGTTAATGAAAACACCCTTACACTGACATTTGATGGCGATTGGTTAAAATATCACCCATTAATGGCCAGTGAACTGCAATTAGAGACCAAGCTACAAGCAAAAGCAGGTTGGAAGCTTATAGTTAAATAAACAGAAAAGGCCCAGAAGGGCCTTTTTTAGTATTCTTTTTGCCCATTTCGTTCGTATTTTGCTCGAACAGTCATTTTTTTCATAAAAACTTCAAAAAACAGTTGATCTCAATTCGGATCTCCCTATAATGCGCATCCACCGACACGGCGGACTGCTTACAAACAAGCAAAGCAACGAGTCGATTGAGTCAAGTAAGACTGAGTTTTGAAAAAATAAACTTTTCTCAAAATTAAGTGTTGACAAAAATAACGGCTTGCGTAGAATGCACAGCCCTTGAGACGCAAAAGTATCTCAAAACGTTCTTTAACAATATAAAGCAATCATCTGTGTGGGCACTCGTACAGATTGAGTTCTAACAGCCGATTCTAGTTCGCTAGATGACGCAAACAAATTTAGAGTCTCAATTTCTTATGAGTGACTATATAGTCAATTTATACAGAATTCATTGAGCACGAAACTTCGGTTTCAAAAAACTTTTAATTGAAGAG